>DASQMK010000237.1:0-6041 GCA_035645575.1 Metabacillus sp. | reverse complement strand
TAGTTAATTATATTATACCATCAAAATATACATAAATACAAAAAAATATAAAAAAAGTCCTGAATCTATTTGTTGATCCAGGCATCAAATAACAAACTATAAGAAAAAAATTTTCAATACTAATTATTATTGCATACTTGTAGCACTTAAGCAAGTAACCTTAAGAAAATAGCTATTAACTATAACTTATATCATTATTAATTAAAATACCATTGCGTAGATGTAGATCCTATGTCGTTATAAAATTACAAATTAACAGTAAAGAGGACCTACACGGCTGCCACTCAATCTTTAACTCAAAGAATTGATTTTTTAAGAAAATTAATGATCGAGACTGCTAGAATACATGGAATTTCATCACCTAATACTTTAAAGATTAGTCAAGAGCTCGATGTACTTTTACTCCGATTTATTATTGAAAAAAACTCAGGGAATCATAAAAATTAACCTCTTATGACAATCTTTAAGTGATTACTAAATATCTAATTTAGACGTACCATCAATGTAATTAATTTTCACTCCCTACTCGACATTAAAAATAAAGACACTAAATTCTAATTTAAACACTAAACCACTTTACTTACTTATAATTTTATGCGAACTACTTCGCAATTTCCTTGAAATACGTATTAAGTTCGTTAAGAAAGTTATTGTTCTTCTAAATTTTCCAATGGTACAATCACTTTACCTAATATTAAAAGTTCAAACTAGACGAGGTGCTTATTATGAAGAACCCATTAATACTATTAGCTATTTTAATTGCTGCTCCTCTATCCTCTCTCATCAGTGTGATTATTGATTATTTTTCAATGACTGAGAGTCTTCGAGAAGAGTACTATGAATATAATCATCCTTTTGGGGATTTCGCAGTTGTTGCAATTGGTTCAATACCTGTTTATTTAATAATTGGTATTCCTGTAACCTTGATAATTGATTTATTAACTAAAAAGATTGGTGTGACCACTACATATAAAGTGTATCTTTTGAAGTTTTTTTTGTATTCATTATCATCAATAGGATTAGCATCCCTTTTGCCTAGTAATGAAATTGAAGCTTATGGTTTTATTGCATTATTTGTTCTTACCTATTTTCATGTTTTGTTTTATTTAAGATTAAGATACTTAAAGTGAAGTATTGGAAACTACTGTTTCTACAATACTTCGCTTTTTACGTCAAAAAACTTCAACTCCTATACAATAAAGAGTTGAAGCATATTTTTCTGATCGTTCATGGCAGATTGCCTGCTAAATCTAGACAGAAAAAGATCTCAATTAGCAATGTCAAAAACACTCCTCAGTTTTAACTGATCTTTAAATGATTCAAGACTAAGATTTTCAGTAAGACTATCTTTGTTAACAATTATTTTTCTTATATCACCAGCAGATAAATCAAAATAATTATCGGTAAATTTACAATCTGCAGTTTCTAAATCCAACTCAATGTATTTAGCAAAAGCTTGAGAAGATATATTAATTTCAAACGTATTAGTTGTTTCAGAAACATGATATGTTAATTCAGGGTCTAAAAAGTTAAAGTGTTTTGGTTTTGTGAACAGCATGGTTGTTACTGTCATTTGTTCACCATTTATATATAATTTACATTCCAGATACGTATTTCTCTTATTATCTTCCGTTAAATATTCACCTAACAATAGCTTTTCACATTGCTTAGCTGATAAATTTTTCACCTTCGATTGAAGGGTTCCTTGAACTAGGATTTCAGATGTATTTTTTCGTAATGTCCATTCAATGTGAGCGTCTATTGCAGATAACGTATCATTAGTTAGATGAATCTCTACGTCTGAACCTTCCCCTCTTAGTGACATTAAGATTGGAGCATAAAATTTCTTCGCATAATAATGAAGAGCCTTCCATCGTCCAAAATAATCAACACTTGACCATGATGCAACAGGCCAACAATCATTTAATTGCCAATACAGTGAGCCCATACAACGTCCACGATTTCTCCTCCAATGCTCAACCCCATACTTTATTGCCTCGGCTTGTAAAAGTTGTGAAGCAAAAAGTAAAGAATCTAAATCCTTTGGATAGAGAAAATTTTCGGAGAGATAAAATAAGATTTTTCCGTTTGCAGCCCCATTTTTTTGATGCTTTTCCATTATATAAGAAAAAATATTGCGATCTTCTGGCTCTGTAAATGAATGGATGGTCTTCATAGATGGAAACGACTGAAAACCAAATTCAGAGCAGAAACGGAAGTGAAATTTCTCATACTCAGAAAAAGGTTTCAAACCATGCCATACTTCCCAGTAGTGCATATCTCCTTCATTTGGATTTCTCGGTTCATTAAATCCACCACCAGAAGAAGGAGAAGATGACCAATAAAATGTCTGTGGATCAAGTTCTTTTGCAAGCTCGGGAATAATAAATTCAAATAACTTTATATAATCTGCTTTATGTTTATAATCCTCATCAGGCATATCTCCCCAGTAGACCCAAGCTTCTTCAACTTCATTATTCCCGCACCAAATACCTAAACTAGCATGGTGTCTAATTCGTTTCATGTTATCTTTAACCTCTTGTTCTACATTTCTACGAAAATCATCATTTAAGTCGTACATACTGCAAGCAAACATAAAGTCCTGCCAAACAATGATTCCTTTCTGATCACATAAATCAAAGAAATAGTCCTCTGGATAAATTCCTCCCCCCCATACACGAATCATATTAAAGTTTGCTTCGATACAATCATTAATAAGTCGCTCTGTTCGTTCCTTTGAATTACGGGCAAGTAAACTATCCTCAGGGATATAATTTGCCCCCATCGCAAAAATCGATAAACCATTTACTTCAAACTCAAATGATTTTCCCCATTGGTCTGGTTCATGTTTAACTTTAATTGTACGTAGCCCAATATTTAACTTCTTTTCATCCAAGACATCTGTTCCATTCAATGTTATTACCTCAACCTTATATAAAGGCTGCTTACCATAATTGTTCGGCCACCATAACTGTGGGTTTACCACATGAAAGGATACTGTTTCTTGCTTTAACACATGTTCAATACTAACTGACTCTACATTACCTAAAGGATTCGTCAAATTCACCTTTAGACTTACCGGTTTTTTTGAATACGCTTTCAATTCAACTCGAACATGTACTTCAACTTCCTTATGACGATGTTCTTGTGTTACATATACTTCATCGATACGCCCCATGTTCCAAGCAAGTAATGACACATCTCTCCAAATCCCTAAATCAGGTATTTGCGGACCCCAATCCCACCCAAACATACTATGTCCTTTTCGAAGATGTGGATATCCTTCGATCGCATCCGTTACACCCCATAGTTTTTCTTCCTTTTGCTTATTCGAGATATAATGAATTGGTGAGAAAAGAGTAACTTCTATCTTGTTTAAACCAGTAACTAAAAATGGTTTAATATTGAATTCATATATCCGGTGCATATTATTTGTCTTTGCTATATGACTCCCATTGATTTTTATCTCTGATATTGTATCTAGACCCTCAAAGCGTAATACAATGTGCTGATTATGTAATAGTTCTTCTTCTATTATAAATTCGCGTATAAACTTATAATCCTTTGAAGCAATATCATAGGCAAAACGTTCATTGTCTCTATAGAAAGGATCCTCTATTTCCCCATGTCTGAAAAGTTCATTCATAACCGTTCCAGGTACCGATGCCTCTAGACATTTTAATCCATCTGAGCTTTTCATTAGCCATGCACCATTTAAGCTAATTCTTTTCATTTGCTCCGACCTCCGCCTTTTCTTGTTTTTGTTATTTTATTTGTTAGACTAGCTCTAAAAGAAAAACAAGGTTAAAAAACACCTTGTTCTAAATTTTCTTAACAGAATTTCTATATATCATTTTTCCTTTAACAAGTACCCGACCAAATGTTTTATTCTTGTCTCTTATCTTTTCAAGAACAAAATTGACAGAATAAAAAGCCATTTGTTCAATGTCCACTTCAACTGTTGTTAAGGGAGGATCAGTAATTGTTGCATAAATATCATTATCAAAGCCAACGACCGAACAATCTTCAGGTACTTTATATCCAACCTTCTTCATCTTTTGAATTAAGTTATGAGCAACTTGATCACAGTTGCATACAAACGCGGTTGGTAGAGTCTTAGGTAATTCAATATCTATATAAGAACCTTCTTCATCGCGATCGTTAATAATATACTCTTGTTTCAACGAACAGCCATGTTCAAGTAAAGATTTATAATATCCTAAAAAGCGGTCTTGAATACTGCTTGTTGAATAAAGGCTTCCAACATACGCAATCTCTTGATGACCGTTACGAAAAAGATAGTTTGTTAATTCATATGCTGCATAAAAATTATCCGTAGTAACTGAATCAATATCTGCGTTTTCATCATAAAAATCAAGAAATACCTTCGGAAGATCTATCTCCTGGATTTTCCCTATATATGATTTACTGATCTGGCCAAGAATAATGAAGCCATCGACTTTGTTTTCATTATAGATTCTGGGAAGATTCAGCTGTTTTTCATCACTATGACTTAAGATATGCAGAATTCCATAATAACCCTTGTTTTCTAGAATCCTAGTAATACTTTTATAAACATTTAGATAAAATGAAGATTGTTCAGTACCAGCAAAACGTTCTGGGATGATAACTCCAATATTATACGACAAACCTTCCTTCATCGATTTAGCCATTGCATTATATCTATATCCCATTTCCTCTGCAAGAGCCTTTATCTTTTGTTTAAGCTCTTCACTGACACCCTCTTTATCATTAAGTGCTTTTGACACAGTTACACTGCTTACACCTAATTTGTCAGCTATATCTCTCATTGTTATATTACTTTTCATCAATCTCTCCCCCTTTCTTCCTAATATAACTTAATGATTCATTACATACATCAGGTACACAACCAATGATCTTGTTAGTTCAAATACTCGTAATCAACTAGTCTAAATTTCTCCTAACAGATCCTGAACCTGTAAAAACAGATGATAAACCAAAACCTTAAGATTAAAAACGTTATCTTCAAAGAGTATTATACTAAGATTAACTTTAATTTTAAAGTATTTTTTGAGTATTTTAACTTAATAATTACTTAAACGATAAATATGTTACCTAATAAGCTATACTAGGAAATGCATTGAATAAAGGATCTTCTATTAAAATATTACTTAACGGTTAAATAACAATATTTGTAAGATTTTGCACATTATGAAATACGAATAAAAATGAAACCTATTAAGGTCAAGAAACAATGTTTTTTAGGTTGATATATAAAAAAACATCAGCCTAAACTGAATTATTTGTCACTAATGTACCCATAACTCATCTACTTTAGCTGATGTTCATTTTATAATAGTTCTTAAGTTCCATCTTATCTAAACTGCTTTTTATATTCAGCAGGAGTATAGCCAGTGAATTTTTTAAAACAGATACTAAAATATTGAGGATTGTTATAGCCGACTTTTTCACATACTTCATATGTTTTTATGTTAGCTTCACGCAATTCTTCCATTGCTTTCTTCATCCGTATCTCCAGCAAGTAATCCCCAAAATTAAATCCTTTTTCAAGTTTAAATAGATTGCTTAAGTATGGAGTACTAACATGGATAAACTCAGCAACTTTTTTCAGTGTTAAGGTGCTATCATGATAATGATCTTTGATATACTTAATCGCTTGATCAACATGGCTGAAATGATTCTTATCTTCTTTTTTATACATTTCATCACGCCATTGCAGAATAAGTTTGTTTAGAATCACCATCATTTCTGAAAGGGTTTCCATTTTTATGATACTTTTATACACATCAGATGAATTAAAACTCTTAATCTCCTCTTTTTTCCACTTTTCAACTTCAAAAAAAAGCATTGTACTAAACTTAAGTGCAAGAATTTTTAAATCTGCTAATGGCACTGACCTCTTTTCAACAATCGCTTTATTTAATTGATCAAGAGTTTCACTCACCTTTTCAGGTATTCCTAACTTAATTTGACTTTCTAATTCTGACTCTAACTCTTTTAAACGGTCTTCTGTTCCTTCCTTACTTGAAACGGTATCT
>DASQMK010000236.1:0-4786 GCA_035645575.1 Metabacillus sp. | reverse complement strand
GTGGGTCAGGGGGACAGGTTCCTTGTCCCTAAAAAAAGGAGTGTTTTAGTGGGAAGAAAGATTTGCACGATTGACCGTTTCGAAAAGGAATGGGCTGTTCTGCTTTTAAGAGAGGATGAAACAGTTCTAGTTGATGTGTTGAGAAGTGAGGTGCCAGAAGGGTTGGAGATCGGTTCACTCCTTGAGGCTGAACTTGATAGTAAGGGTCATGTTTTGTTTTGTCGAGTTCTTGAGGAAGAAACAGAAATAGTTAGACAAAATGCACGTAAGAAAAGATTGTGCAGAAGAAGTGAGGTGCGAATTTATGTCACCCAAAAGAACTTCTTCACGGTTAAGGGTTGTCCGATAATGAGACAATCCCTTATTTTATTCCTTTAAGACAAGGCCCTTTTAATTGATAAACAACTAAACGGCCTTTGCTCTAAAAAATATAGAACTAAGCCGCTTCGATCATTTTATTAAATTTCAGTTTCTACCATCTCAATTTAAGTGGGTCGAGGAACCTGTCCCTTTGTCCCCAGAAAATTCTCCAATTCCCAAAACTATTAGAAAAAACTCAAGCACTAACCTACGTAGATCAGCGCTTGAGTATGATGAGTAGTTTGTTGGATAAAATACCAACTTATGCTAATTATAATCTAACAATCTTGTTTTTCAAATAGAAAATTACCCCTCTATTAAGAAAAGGCATGTAAGTTAATAGCTTTTTGTTTAGCTATACTTATAACTCTAATTGAGGTAACTAATAATATATATATGTAAAAAAAGAGATGCATAGATAGCATCTCGAAAGGGTATTACACACAAATTCATTATAACATGTCGAATAATGTCGAACAGAGTCGAAATTCCTAATTTCCATTTACAATTTTTTCTTTATATCCCCTATTTCTGATCGAAGTTCATCTCTAATTTTATTCATGTCCGTGTAAACCACTCGTCTTAATTCATCAATTAGAGTCAAAGCATATAACTGATCAGCTGGCTTCTCTGGATGCATTCCATCAGTTATTCTTAGAGCTTTTAGACGTTCAACCATTTCCTTTTATCTATCGTTTAATCTAGCTTTGTCTCGTTTTTTATCGGAGATGCAATCATTCTTCAATAATAATTTTCTACTTTGCAACTTCTCTGGATTGTTTCTTTATCTTTTTGCCTGGGAACCACCAGTTTAAATCTCCTAGTAACCGCATCGATACAGGAACTAAGATTAACCGAATTATCGTTGCATCAATTGCGATCGCAACAGCCATCCCTAAACCTAATTGCTGGATCGGTAAGACACTCGTAATTGTAAATGCACCAAACACAGCGATCATAAGGACGGCAGCACCGGATATCATTGGTGCAGTTGCCTGTAAGCCTGTAGCAACACTTTCTTCATTATCAAGCCCTTTTTCATAATCTTCTTTTATTCTGCTAATTAAAAATACTTCATAGTCAGTACTTAAACTAAATAATAAGGTAAGTAGTAGGATTGGAACAAAATTTTGAACATAATCAGCAGGTGTGAAATTTAATAATTCCGAACCATTACCATATTGAAACACAAAAATGAGAATTCCATAAGTTGCACCGAGGGATACTAAATTCATTAGAATTGCTTTTAACGGTAACCATACACTTTTAAATGTTAGCAAAAGAATAAAGTATCCGATGATGAGCATAACAATAAGCACCTTTGTAAAGCTGCCTCCAATTACCTGATTACTGTCTATTCCTTCCGCTGTTTCTCCACCAACATATGTGTTTATGTTTTCTGGCGTATTAACATCTTTTATTTCCTTTTTAATTTCAGCTACTAAACTTCTCGTTTCCTCCGAAGCAGCAGCATGTTCAGGAATAACCTCAATAATCGCAACCTTTTTCTCAACATCTAAATAGCGGTTGACTAATCCTTGTAATTCCTCAGGAACTTGATCTAACCCTTTTAATGTCTGAACAATTGTGTCTGAATCAGTATTATTGAAAATAACTGGCAGAGAATTAATGATATCTACATGGTCTAGTTCACTTAATCGTTCAGATAGGTTACTAAGATATTCAACGTATTCTACTTGTTCAAAGTTATCACCACTAGATTCCACTGTAACATAAACAGGTGATGTGTAGCCTTCGCCAAAATCTTCTTGAATTATTTCATAACCCATTCGTGAATCAGATTCTTCCGGTAAAATTCGTGCATCAGGTGTAAATGTTTTTAAATCTTTGGAAGGTATCGCCATCACACCTAAAATTATCAAGGAAAGAACTAGAAATAACACAGGTCTCTTCATTATTTTGTGTGACCAGTTGTACCAGAATTTCGGTTTTCCTTCTTTCTTTCTTGATAAAAAAGGAATTTTCCCTTTATTAATATTACCACCTAAAATATACAAAACTGCAGGTAGTAACGTTAAGCTTACAAGCAATGTTATTGCAACAATTGCAATTGCTCCTAATGCAATCGATTGAATAACTCCTAAATCAACCATGAATAATACGGACATACACGCAATAATCGTTAGTGCTGAAAAGAAAACAGCATCGCCTGCAGTTTTCATTGTAGTCGTTAGAGCCTTCTTCTTATCGCCGTGCTTTGCTATTTCTTCCCTAAAACGGTTTACCATAAATAATGAATAATCAATTCCTACACCAAGACCAAGCATTGTAGCAGCATTTGTTACAAATATGGAAAGTTCTGTTTGCTGTGCAATAAATGTCATGATTCCTAAAGTTGTCACTACTGATGCAACAGCAACAATTAAAGGAGTTAGTGCAGCAACCAATGATCCAAAAACTAATAATAATATGATAAGCACCAGAGGTAAGGTAATTAATTCAGCCTTTGCTAGTCCCTCTTGGCTCAATACATTAATTTCTCCCCAAAACGAGGCAGCACCTACAAGATAGATTTCAAGATCACTATCTTTAAAATGACTTTTAATATCCTCTTGAAGAGAAGGTAATTCATTTCTAGCAAAACCGTCGTCCTCATTAAACCCAATAAATGCTACAGTGGTGTTTTCGTCACCAACTAGACTACCCTTTGCATCATCAGGTGCATTAAGGTACGTATACATACTTGCTACATCTAATTTTCCATTGTCCTCAATATAGTCAATCGTTTCTTGTAGATTCTGCTGATACTCTTTGGTTTCAACTTCATTCTCATTATCTCTAACTACTAAGGTAATGGAGGTTCCTGAACGTCCTGTAAAATCCTTAGATAGCAACTCATTTGTTTTTAAAGAATCAGAGCCATCAACAGTCCAACCTCCTCCACTTAAAAGTGGGGTCAACTGACCAGCATATATCCCAGCTACAATGAGGATAACCACCCATATGGTAACGATTCCCCACCTTAGTTTTGATATGATATTACTCAGAAAATTGAAAAAGTTATGCATAAAAGCTCCTTTCTTTTTTACAGGTTATAATTCTTTTACTAAAGATAGTACTTTTTTATACTTTTTTAATGATAATTTAAATTTATTACCTTTGCTTAAAAACAAAGATTGCAAATCAATTGCTGCATGCTCTGTTAGTTTCTTTCCAGCTAAAATATCAATAACTAATCTGGAAGATATGGCCCCAAAAAGCATTGATGTATAAACTATCTGCGGAACATGGTACTCTTCTTTTTTCCAATTACGTTCTAGATCTTCAAGCATTTCAAGAGAAATAGCTTGGATCGGTAAAACTTTATATAAGATCTTAAAAATATCAAGCTCACTAATATCCATTTTATTAATTTTTGAATAAAATGGATCAGTTCGATTTTGATAATTAAAGTATTGTACATATTGAGTTGGCCCAATATCCCAACCAGTAATAACTGACCTTTTATAGGTTGCAGCATATTCGTGCAACAACCATTTCGCTTGCCAACCTGCACGTTCTGTTACATCTACACCGTCGATAACAATGTCAGCATCTTGAACACAAAGACTAACATTCTCCTCTGTAATTCCCTCTCTATAAACCCTTACTTCACAATAAGGGTTTATAGAAAGAATTCGGTCTTTCATAACCTCTGCTTTATTCCGATTAAGATCCGTTAAAAATGCAGATTGCCGATTTAAATTATTTAATTCATATGCTCCATTATCAGCAAGGATAAACTTAGTTGCTCCCAATCGTACTAACGGTTCAATACTTGCCCCGCCTGTTGAGCCACATCCGGCAACTAGTATGCATGAACTTTTTAATTTTTCCTGTACATCTTGTCTAACAAATGTACCATTTCGTTCAATTAATTGAATATAAAAATCCGTTTCATTTAGTTGGCCTTGCTTTTTACCTATTGCTTTCATATATCCACCCTCCTTTTTCGATTAGCTTCTTGAACGGACTAGTTTCCTTAATGAAGAAGAAATCGTTTGTTTCCCCTCTAATAACTTAGTAAGCATTTCTTCTTTCGAGCATACCTCTTCCGTATTTTCCGGTAGTCGGATGACAAAGGGTAGCACTTTTTTTCGCTTTTCATACATACGGTAAAATAAGTCTTGCTTAGATAAAACAGGTATCGTATTTTCAATTACAGTAACATCCAAACCAAGTAACTTAATATGACGAAAAGCCCCTGTTAATTCTAAATCTCCTACATAAGCGGTTAATCCTGTTGGTGTTTCTTTTAACAATCTTGTAACATATGCTAAACCCGCTAAAAGCTCCAGAGAAACACGATGGCCAAAAGTATCCTTTCGTTTACTCTTTACAAATCGCTTAAGCTCTCTTACAGTATGAATGGGTACACTTTGAAGCCATTCGAGCTCATTAAAAATATGTTTTCCATGGGCAACTT
>DASQMK010000235.1:0-2193 GCA_035645575.1 Metabacillus sp. | reverse complement strand
TCTTAAATGCATAAACGAATGTCCATATACAGGTCATTTAATGAGAACTCAAAAAGCTCTACAAAATCCTTCTAACACATAATTATTCAAAGTTTAATTTTCTGTTCAATTGAAATCATGTTATTGAAGGTGGAGTAATATGAATAAGTGCAGGTGCAATCACTCTATTACGACAATATCTATAGTTGATTGTTGCCTATGAATACTCTAAAATCTCTCTAAGAACGTACAGCATTTAAGGAATGAATGGGGACTTGAATGTATTTTCATCAAAAAAAGATCTATGGCTATATGTTAAATGCCTTTAACATCATTATACTAATTACAGAAAATAGGATAATAAGATTAACCCTTAAGACTCACAATTAACTTAAGCTAGTAGGAGAACAAAAAACCCTCTGGTATGTTCAGAGGTATACATTTTCATCAGGAGTTATTAAACTTTCCTTTATATCACTACAACCGGATTATGCTTTTTGGTCTTATTTTGGTCTTGTTATGGTTTCCATGAAACTGTATTCATAGTACTTACTAAATCCTCTAATGTATCGCCCTCCCCCTTGAAAGTGATTTCTATTTCATCATTCTTTAACTGGTTCAACGTCCTGTTTAAAGCATCCAACAATTTGTCCGATGGAACATCTGAAAATTCCCTGTTTTCAAGTTCCTTTTTCATACGCTCAACTTGATGCCCTAATCATTCGATACGGGCCTTTTGGGTCATATAAAATTGCTCCTGTAATGATTCAAGTTCAACTGCCTTCAGGTTTTCTATTTCCATAAGATGCTCCTTTGACCACGCAATAAGCTTTGACTTCGATACGTTAAGTTCCTTGGCAATTTTATTAAAGCTGCTTCCTTTCGCCCTTAATTCAATAAACTTTTGCCTTGTTTCATTGTCCTTCATTCTCAACCCTCCAAAAAAATAATTATTTTCTCCGAAGTCTTTTTCGGTAATCATCTGTAAAATAAGTCAATAAATTTTGTATTATCATATAGACTGCTAAACACTCTTTTTCCTAAGGTCATAGGTAAGTCTTGATGCGTCAAATTGCTTGTGTAGATTGTCGGTTTACCAGACCGGCTTTCTACTAATTCAAAAATCTTGCTCCTAATCCAATCATCATTTCCTCCAATTGCTTCCGAACCCAAATCATCAAAGATCAATAAATCAAGCTTTTTTAAATCCTTAAAGACTTTTTCTTCTGTTATCAAAGATACTTTGTTGTACGTAGATTTAATTATCGAAAGGAATTGTCTGTGGTTAAAAATCCAACTATGAAACCTTTTTCTTTTAGTGTTCTAGCAATAGCTACACATAAATGGTTTTCCCTGTTCCCGGGTTACCTTGGATTAAAAGGTTGTAGCGGTCCTGTTCGGAAGCTAAAAATGTTTTTACATAGGAAATTGTCTTTTGCTTTGCTACAGTTATTGGAAAAAGGAGGAGATACGAAAATTCCTTTCAATAACGAAACATGAATTAGATTATCGGGATCATGTACTTTTTCACCTTTTAATTTATACTGGCGCGCGGAAAGGTGAAATTTTAGCCCTCACGTGGGATGATATTGAGTTTGAAGCTGGTTCCATACGATTAAATAAAACCTTATTTCATCATGAGGGGAAATTCATCTTCCAAACGTCCAAAACAAGGGAATCTAAACGATTAATTAGCTTGGATACCAAGACTCTGTCCCTTCTTAACAAATGGCGCATAAGGCAAAATGAAGCATATTTAGCGGGTAAAGGTAATTTGGATGATAACAAGATGGTATTTGATAGGGATGATGGCTCTCCAATGCGGTTAGCTTACCCAAATGAAAAGCTAGCTGCATTAAATAAGAAACACGGTTTACACAAAATTACAATACATGGTTTACGCCATACACATGCTTCTCTATTGTTTGAAGCCGGAGCGAGTATAAAAGAGGTTCAGGAGTGGTTAGGACATTCTGATATACAAATAACAATGAACATCTATACACATGTTACGGACTATTTGAAAGAGCAAACAGCGGACAAATTCCAAAGGTATATTGAGCTATGAAATGTGGTCACGTGTGGTCAATAAAATTTCCGTGGTCAAAATGTGGTCAAAAGCTATTTTCGAGCATAAAAAAGACCCCTTCCACATAAGTGAAAAGAGCCTTTGAAACGTTGATAATTAACGTTTTGAGAACTGAGGTGCACGAC
>DASQMK010000234.1:0-1712 GCA_035645575.1 Metabacillus sp. | reverse complement strand
GTTATCTATTTTACCGCCAGCTACTACAGTTGGATCTAGAGTAACTGGGTATTTAGTGTCTTTAGCTTCCAAAAAGTCTGAATCGAGATGAATCGTAACTTGGATTTTTCCTTTCGTATTTTCAATGCTATAACTAACATTGCGTGATTCTTTGTCCTCTGCATCCCTCAAAAATGGCGGACTGAAGGACCAAATGACAATATTTTTAGATTTGTCCACAAATTCGATGTTATTATTGTTTTCTCTTACTTCTAAATTGGTTTTTACATTGAAACGTATTTCACGAAGGTTCGGTTTTTTGTGAAAAATAAAATCTTCTTTTACACCGTCGCTACGCACATAATAAACTGCGTCAATTTCATCAAAAAGATTTTTATAAATCACCTGGTTTTCTTTGCTTTTTCCTTCTACCCGGTTAGCTCCTTCAATTGAATATGAAATCCAATACTGATCTTGCTTTATTTTAAAGAGTTCTTTATCCCCTTTGTCAGCAAAAAAAGCTTTAAATTTATTTGCTTTGTTTACAAATTTAAAATTCCCTTTTTCTTCAAGATCAGTAATAGATGTTGTAATTTCATTATCAATCTCTGCCCAATGTTTTTGCTTGTTTTCCCCGTAAACTTCATAATGAATCGGGGTTGAAGACAATTCAATCGTTTCGGATAAATCGCTGTTTCGCCAAACTTTCGAATATTTCGTGCGCTTTTCTTTTATTTCCGTAACTTTTTCCGCTTTATATGCAAATTCCTTTTTCCCTTTTTCATTTTTCTTTTCGTAAAGCTCTCCGTGTGCAGATGCCGATTGAAGATGGCCCACTGGGAGTGAATAGATTAGTAGATGGAACATAATGAGTATTTGCAGTATCTTCTTGGCTGCCTTTTTCACATTCAATCCTCCATAATTCATACTTTCTTTTGAGATTAGTAACGTACAGCGTTTGTTTGAACTCTCGTTTTCAAAACACTCTGTAATACTCGCTGGTGGAATAATAAAAGTTTTGAAAATAAAACGAGGTTAATTGCCCCCTTTATTTCTAATAAACTTTCCCTATTTCCTAGCTATAGGGAACACCTCATTTATTGCAAGCTTATGCATCGTTAACATTCCCACCGCGAGAATCGTTAGTAATACAAAAAAATAACATAGAAGAACATTATAGATAAAAAAATTTAAACCGACTTGATCCTGTTACTGTTCAGTTTCTGGTGCCACACATTTAAGCAATTATAGTGGGGAAGATAGTATTAAAGCCCAAGTACTAGGTAGTAAATGGTAAAATAAAAGAATCAAAACCTAATTATCGACTAATTTTCGACCAATTTTCGACTAATTTTCGTGAAACCCTGGTTCCCGCAAAGGAAATGACATGAATATATGAAAAAAAATAACAATTTCAGTTGAAAGGGAAATAAGTATGTCCTTTTAGCATCTTTAAAGAACTACATAAAAACTCCGAAATTATAATTAATGTATCAATATTCTTGCCGGACAATAAACTGCTATTCACAAAAATATCCATAATAAAGATATCCATTCATTGGAATCATTAATGGGATAATTATCGAATCGCACCTATTTTTTTGGCAATGGGAAGCCTCCTTAAGATATCCCTTGTATACGTACCATTGGAGTCAGTTCTTTGTTGTTTTTTCATAAAAAGGATAGTATCCTACACATTTTGGTTTTTGGGAGTTAAAATTTTACATAATTGG
>DASQMK010000233.1:0-13964 GCA_035645575.1 Metabacillus sp. | reverse complement strand
CAGATTGTTGAATATCATTAAAAATTGGATCTTTCTAGATAAAATACTGAAAAGATTGTGGAGGAAGACTTAGACAAATTAGTAAAAAATGATTCATACAAGATAGAATATCATTTATAATTTAATAAAATTTGAGTTGCTGGGATTATTATTGGAGGTTAATAGTATGAAATATGATGTAATCATAATTGGTGCAGGTTCAATGGGAATGGCAGCAGGTTATTACCTGGCTAAAAGTGGGAAAAAAACTTTATTATTAGATTCTTATAACCCACCACATAACAAGGGGAGTCATCACGGAGAAACGAGAATTATTCGATATGCTTATGCTGAGGGAGAGGAATATGTCCCATTCATTCTTAAAGCACAGGAATTATGGAATGATTTAGAAAAGACTAGCGGTAAGCAAATATTCATACAAACGGGAGTACTTAGTGTTGGTAATGAAGAGTCCGATTTTATCAAAAACACAATCTCAAGTGCTGAAAAGTATTCATTGCCCCTTCATGTTATGGATTTAAATGAAATTCATAATAGCTGGTCTGGAATCACTTTGCCCAACAATTATACGGGCTGCTTTGAACCAACGTCCGGTGTATTAAAATGTGAGGAAAGTATTAAAGCATACCAGGAACTTGCTGAGCTGCATGGAGCAACTATTCTTTCAAATAGTAGGGTAAGAGAAATTTCCATTCTAAATGATAGAGTAACAATCATAACAGACGAAAAGACGTTTTACTCAGATGCGCTGGTTGTTTCTGCAGGGGCATGGTCAGGGGATCTACTTTCAATGTTGGACTTAGATATTCCTCTTACACCAGTGAGAAAGACATTTGCTTGGTTTAATGCTCATGAAACGATCTATAATCATAACCGCTTTCCTGCCTTTGCATTTGAGACAACAAAAGGACTTTATTACGGCTTTCCAAGTATTGATGGTTCTGGCTTGAAGGTAGGTCGCCATGATGGTGGAGATCAAATATATCCAGATGAAGCGATAAGGGGATTTGGTGAACTAGCAGAGGATGAGGGTGATTTGGTGCAATTTTTAAATCAATATATGCCTAATGTTGGGCAATTAAAATATGGTAAAACCTGTATGTATACCCTTACCCCTGATGAGAAATTCATTATAGACCTGCACCCTAAGTATTCCAACGTTGCCATTGCAGCAGGATTCTCTGGACATGGATTCAAATTTAGTAGTGCGGTTGGACAAGCATTGAGTAACTTGATTATTTCAGGTAAGAATGACATAGATATTTCTCAGTTTTCAATCAATCGATTTAAAAGGGAGTAAATAAGGTAAGATCATGAAGATATATAAACTAAGGAATAATTTTAAAGGGTTTAAAAAGGGAACACAATTCTATTTGATTGCTGAATCTGAATTTATAGGTGTCAAAGATTTTGTTCTACGAACCAAAGACTTGGCAATCAGGATTTCAATTAGTGAAAGGGAGCTGCAAAACAATTTTACTCTATTGAGAGATGGATGAACGGTCAAAGAGTGGGCTTTACCTTTGGTAACCCTCGGAAGTCTATAAATGAAACGGCTCAAATCCTGTTTGTTAAAGGGTTTGAGCTTTTTTATCATAAACTTACGAAAAGAAAAATTATCCGACCTACAATAATTAACAACAGTCCAGCTTGGATTTGGTAAACTTATTCCGCAATCAGGCCGTTTTATTAGAACCTCATAAAACCTCACTATTTTTATACATTTTTCAACATAGATAAATCAACGATGGAAAAAATCATGCATTATCAATAAAAAAATAGATTAAAGCCAAATCCAGTACTATTCAAGGATTTGTTTGATTTGCTTACTTCTATAAATTGTAATTATGTTAACTAGATTTTTATTAAGAATTCATTCAATTCTTTGGGGTCATGTTCAACTAATTGAACATGAATTGGCCAAAAAGGTTGTTAATGATGGCGAACTTTTTATTTTGTCAATTCTTTAGAATAGTGGATTTATTTTATCATTTAAAAGGCAAGATTGCTTAAGATGAGTTTGTGAAAGAGTGTACTTAAGCTAGGCAGTATTCTTCAATAAAAGTAACAACAATAGTATAAATTTTCCACAAACTACAAATTCTAAAATTAATTATTTTAGGGAGGATTGTATATGCCAGAAAAAGCATCAATTACATCATCAGAATTAGGAACGTTATGGCTTACATATCAAGAGAAAACAATGATTCTAAGAATATTAGAGTATTTTATAGCGAAAGCAGATGACGAAAAAGCCAGGGATATTATGACTAATTTGCATGAAGAGCTTGATTTATATGTTGGAAAAATAGTTCAGATATATGAGGAGGAAGGTGCTGTTATACCAGTTGGATATACAGCACAGGATGTAAATAAGGATGTCCCAAAGTTATATGATAATGGTTTTGACATTATGTTTGTGCGCCTTTTAAAAGAAATCAGCATGGGGTTACATTCATTAAATTTAACGATGGTGTTTAGAGAAGATATAACTATTCTATTTGAAGACCTTACTGCTCTCACCCAAAAGTATTTCAGGATTTGCTCTCAATATTTGCTTGAAAAGGGGTTACTTGTTAGAACACCTTACGTTTCGATGCCAAAATCAGTTGAGTTTGTAAAAGATAATAGTTATTTAGGTGGAGTAGCTCTCAATCCATTCAGCCAAAAAAGAACATTGAATACGGTTGAAGTTTCTCACGTTCATAAAGCTATTGAATCAAATCTTACAGGTTTACAAATGATTTTAGGTTTTGCCCAATGTGCAAATGATGAAGATGTTAAGAAATTCTTTAATGAAGGCGCAGAACTTGCTAAAGGTATTATAAAAGAATTGAGTGAAGTTATGCTTCAAACAAACCTTTCAATTCCTCAAACTCCAGGAGGGAATGCAACTGATTCAACAGTAGCTCCATTTTCTGATAAGCTAATGATGTATTGCACAAGTCTTTTTTGTAGTTTCTCTATGGGAAGCAATTCACTCGGAACTGCTTTTAGTTTACGAAATGACTTGCCCGCAAAAAATACGATTTTTATGAAAGATATTTTTGAATATGCTCATAAGGGTGCGAAAATCATGATCAAAAATGGTTGGATGGAAGAGCCACCTCAAATGGAGGATCGTAAACAAAAGATGAATTGAGTGATATTAGGTGGGCTATTATAATTAACCTACAAAACATGAGGCTTTATTATGGAGTATAGCATTACCAGGGTTTGGTCAGTTCTTAAATAGAAGGTTATTTAAAGGAAGTATATTTATTCTTTTAGAATTTCTTGTAAATGTATTAAGTGACTTCAACTTAGCGATTATATATTTATTTACAGGAGAAATACAAAAAGCCATTGATGTTACAAATTTTCAATGGCTTATGTTCTATCCTTGTTTATATATGTCTACAATGTGGGATGCATTTAGGGATGTAGAAGGAGAAATAAACCCATATTCATTTTTGATGAAAAACCTGACCATCATAGAGCAACCTCTTAACTATTAAGGGACTCCCTTCAGAGTCCTTTTTTATACGTATTAAACTAGTTTCTGCCTGAGTTGATCCAAAATATGTTAGAATACTTCCTGAAGTAACGGGGCTATTTAGTTAATATTTCTGCAAAAGCCCGAACAGGAAAAGTTCCAAATCCTTTAATTTTGGGTGATACGGCATAAAATAAGAAGTCCTTATTTGAGAGTTCCTTTAAATTACACAAGTGTTCAACAATGAGTATTTCTTGTCCCAGTAATATGGTATGTACGGGGCGAGATTTTACTGATGTGTCGTCTATATTTACAGAATCAATCCCTACTAATGCAGCTTGCTTATTTGCTAAATATATTGCTGCTCTCTCCGTTAAATAGGGATGGTTTTCAAAATACTGATCTGTATTCCAATGTTTGTCCCAACCTGTATGAATTAATACAGCTTTTCCTTTAATATCGAGACCATAAAATAATTGTTCATTAATTTCTTTGTTGTTTTTCTTAACATGAACAATAATTCCTTCTAAGCCAGCCATTTTATCAACGGTTGTTTCTGAAAGATCTTTCCCATTAGGATATCTATGGAATGGAACATCAACATAAGTTCCTGTATTAGAGACCATTTCGATTTTTCCAATTTGAAATTCTGTACCTTTTTCATAATGTTTCCGAGATTCTTCACGACTTAGATAGTCACAGATTATTGGAGCAGGAAGTCCTTTGTAAGTTATAAGACCGTCTTCTATAGTATGACTTAAATCAATAAAAGCTTTATTCTTCATATTACATTTCCACTCTCCTTTACACTATTATTTATAAATGGTACAAGAAAATTTTAACATATTCCTATAATCTACTTTGCATTAAATAAATGTAAAGACTTCAAGTGCGCTGTTTATAAAAAGCATGGTTTATGGAGTTCTTATTCAATAACATGGCCCTTTAATTGAATACGTTCAATGAGTAATTTTAAATAAAAAGCTAAGTGTCAACTTTCGTTAAGGTTGACACTTAGCTTTTTTTATAAAATTCCCCTTTTTGATTCTAGATCCTGTCCCGTAGTAGAAACCCTAACAGATCCAATTAATCAATCAATGTATCACCTTTTTGGCTAAAAGTTTTATATCTTCTGTACTTATAATTATAGACTAACTTTTTGATAGAAAATCCAAGTAAAGGTTTTAAATGTTTTCACTTAAACTATGTGCAGTTTAGTTGAAGAAGAAATGGTATAATTCTCCTTGATAATATTTCATTTTACTTAGTATTTTTTTAAATAATTATCGTAAAGGAATGACATTTATGAAATTAATAAAACGATTTATTTTAAACCGTCCTGCTGAAAAGCGACTTGCATATTTTTATGGTATGGTTGCAACCGATGAACAGGTGTGGTTACTACGGGACGAAAATGGCGACTTATTACTATTAGAAGATGATTATGGAGACTATCCCTTTTTACTACCTGTTTGGCCAAGTCGAAGCTTTGCTGAAATGGAGGCTGCCAATCTAGATGAGTCATACGAAGCTTTCAACATACCACTATCGAATTTTTTAGACGATTTACTAGTTGATATTGAAAATGACGGTGGTGCTACAGCAATTTTCCCAAATGAAAACGATACAACCATTCAAAAACGTGACGAAATAAAGGAAATAATTCGCAATTTATAGCAAGTAAGATGCTCCCCCACATTAAATAAAAAATATAAAGTAAGACCAGATCGTACATCCAGATTTATGTCATTTATTTAATTGTTATGATTTATAAAATAAATAAAAACGCAATTAGACTAGAAGGAGAAACCTATTGTAGGTAGTTCAATTCTTTAGTAGAAATTGAATTTGTTATTTAACTATCGGTGCGGTTCAGTTAAAGATAGTTCTATAACTATTTGAGGTGTTTTATAATGAAAATCTGCTCAATTAAAGATATATCAAATGATAAAATAATTGATTTTTTTAAGTTGCATTGGGGAAGTCCAGAAATGGTTATCTCAAGTGGCGTTTACAATTGTAGTACATTAGATGGTTTTACTGTTGTAAATGAAGAAAATATAATAATAGGCTTAACCACTTATATAATTAGAAATAACGAATGCGAAATTATATCGTTAGATAGTATAGAAGAAGGTAAAGGAATAGGTACTTTACTGGTTCAAGAAGTAGAAAAACTTGCTAAAAAGAAAAAGTGTAATCTGGTTAAACTTATAACTACGAATGATAATTTATTAGCATTAAAGTTTTATCAAAAACGGGGTTTTATCTTGTCCAAAATCATTAACAATGCGGTTGAGAAAGCAAGGGAATTAAAGCCAGAAATACCCTTAATAGGAAACGATGGTATTCCTATCAGAGATGAGATTGAGCTAAAAAAGTTATTGAACTAACAGGCCAGATTGGATTTCAATCTGTTATAATAAAGTTGTTCCTTTAACGGACGCTTTAATTAAACAAGCCGCTATAAGTATCTTCCAGGCGAAGATACTTTTTTAGTGCCGATAACATCGCTTATGGTGACTAAGTCATAACCTTTGGGTCTTCCTCAACTAACGGGGCAGGATAATTTAATAGGTAAGTAACTAATGTAACAATTCATCTTTGTTTAATTTTGGGGAAGTAAGAAATTATCCTTACTATTTTCCACAAAATGTGCTAACTTTTTCTCCGCAGATCCATCTTACTCTTAGGAGAAAAAATGAATGATAGGAGCAAGAAAGCGGAAGTAGTAGATGGTATTTTTTTTGAGTGAATTCTAAACAGTTTTTAAAACTCGGAGAAGCAGAGAACTATGTATGTGAGGTCAATCTGATTAGATTCCTTATATTTTAAGAATGACTCCTTAATCATAGCGGCTAAAAGGAATAGGTAATGGCTGAGTTAAAGTGGATCGAATATGTACAAAACAATGGCATTAAGATTCCTAGAGTAATATGCTTCTAGAGGAATTACGATAGAGTCGAGGGAAATTGGAATAAAAACCTATAAAGGCTGGCATAAACCTTAGAATAGTTTTACCAGCCTCATAATCTAGTTTTTTATTTTAGCTTCCGCTCATCCTCATTTATCATTTGATAATCAAGATCATGATGAAGTTCGGTTGCAGGAATTTTCGGCTTTGGGATCTGTCCTTTTGCTATTGGATTAGCAACATATTCGAAATGACCGGTACCGTCTTGGGCACTTCCTGTTGCCCAAAGGCCTTCACTGGATGCTTCACCTTCTGATAAATCCCAGAATTTATATGCTTCTTCCTGGGCTTCTTTTTCCGCCTCTGGCGGAAACGAAGCTGGTACAACAACACCGTTTTTATTTTCGAGCTCCTCAATTGCTGCCATCCACTGATATTGGTGGTAGCGATCCCGAGCTAGCATTTTTCGAAATGTTGCTCGTACACCTTCATCATTAGTCATATGGTATAACCTTGCTACTTGAAGGCGTCCTTGTGATTCCGCATGAAGATTTGAACGCATATCTGCTAATAAATTTCCGCTTGCAACAATATAAGAACCATTCCATGGAACACCATTTGAATTGGTAGGTAATCCGCCTAGACCACTAACAAGCAGATGCTGGGGATTAACACCACCCATAATAGAAGCTGTTACAGGATCCTTTGCTGCTTCTGCTTGATCCTCAGGAGAAGCACCATCTAGCAATTGAGAAATTAAGGAACAGAGCATTTCCACATGGCCAATTTCTTCTGTGCCAATATCCATAAGCATGTCCTTATATTTTTCTTCCCCGCGGCAGTTGAACCCTTGGAAAAGATACTGCATCATAACAGTCATTTCTCCAAACTGTCCACCTAACACTTCCTGTACTTGACGGGCCAGCATGGGATCTGGACGATCAACCTTTACTTCAAACTGTAATTCTTTTTGATGTCGAAACAAACGAATCTCCTCCTATGAATTTGAATTGATAGATATATGAAAACTCATTTAACTATTACCCGTATCCGTTGCTATAAAACATATTAGAAAAATATAAGGAGAAAGAACTAGTAGTAAAATCTGAAGAAATGTAGGGGAATTTGTTCACATTCGAGGCGCGATTGCCGAAAATCTTGTTTTTGCAACACGGCTATTATTTGTTTAAAATTTTTTTAAAGGATAAGAAATATCCAGCTATATATAATAGTGCATCCTTTAGATGTATAGAGAGGGAGAAAGGTAGAAATGCCATGGGTATTTCAGTATTAGAAAAATTAATTAGACAAGAAAAAATAATAACACTCACTAGACTAATTCTCTACTTCTGGGGAAAGACTAATCAAAACTTCTCTATGGTGAGGGATTTAGGGTGGACAAAGACATTTTTCATAATATTGATAGAGCACAATATTTACATACAAAAGCTTTCAAACAAATATATGCCGTTTGGCAAGAGGAAATACTTTTCACCTGGAGATGGTGGTTAGGAGTTGCGCTTGGCCTAATTCCTTGGATTTGGTGGTGGTTTTTTTATCGTAAGAAGGATAGTACGGGAAGATTACTTTATGCAGGATATTTTGTAATAACAATCTCACTTACTTGAGATACAATAGGTGATCAAATTGGATTATGGGAATATAGGTTTGAAATAATCCCCTTAATGCCAGCATTTATTCCTTGGGATTTATCTCTAATGCCAATTGTAATCACTTTTATTTGCATTGACTACTGCTTTTATAGGAGAAGAATTAGCTGTCCAAGTAGAATTTTATAAAATGTTACTTTGGAAGCATGTGTATGGTATTCCAATTTATTATGTCATTTACTTGTTAGCCCATAAATTAGCAAATACTAAAACAGTTGCTACACTTACATAGAAATAAGTTTATTCATCAACGATCCTATAGACATCTGGCGCATATCATAAAAATGAGATGTGCCTTTTTAGAGTGGATTTTTGACAATGATGAATTGATTTGGACTCTATGTTTTTTATTCTGGAAATCATGATGTCATCTTACTTAATAGAAAACCAACTATTTATGAAATGTGTATGGTATATTAGTCGCAAAAGGAACTAAACCATAGATTTGCAATTTACTTTTAATTGGTTATTAAAACAATATAGAAAGGAGGCGTATACATAGTGGGAATTGAAATAAAAGAAATTATAGCAAAGAAAATTCTTAGTGAAGCAAAAGGGTATTTAGATGTTGGATTCACCCACTCCTTAAATCCATATAGCGGTTGTGCGTTTTCGTGCAAGTATTGTTATGTAAGAGAAATGCCTATTCAGAGATTTAAAGACATACCTTGGGGAGAATGGTTAGATATAAAAGTCAATGCAGCAGAAAATTTCAGAAAAGAAATGATGAAACTTCGTAAAAAAGAAAAAACGGTAAATATTTTTATGTCATCAGCTACTGACCCATACCAACCTATTGAACGGAAAACTGGAATTTCGAGGGCGATAATGGAGGAGATGCTGGAAAATCCACCTGATCTTCTTCAAATCCAAACAAGAAGTCCACTCATCACAAGAGATATTGATTTGTTACAACAGTTGAATGAATTATGTAAAGTCCTTGTATCGATGACCATTGAGACCGATAGAGAGGATATAAAACAAATATTTTCTCCATATGCCCCCGGATTGAAAATAAGAATAAAAGCTTTAAAGGAAGTTCATGACGCTGGAATACCTACTCAAGCTTCCATTTCACCTGTATTGCCGTTTACTCCCGATTTCCCCAAAGCTTTAGAAGGGATCGTAGATCATATATGGATCGATACTTTAAGTATTGGAGATGGTTCAATGGGGAAGCGATCAAAAAGATTAGGGATGCCATCTCTATTTGAAGAACATGAATTATCAAAGTGGTATCAACATGATTTACATGAGAGGGTGAAAAAATATTTTCGTAAATATTTTCCCATTGACATGATAAGAGTTTCTAAGGAAGAAGCTATTCCGAGATGAAAAAAAGATAGTGATCGCCAAACATAACAATATGTTGGTTTATATTTATTTTTAGTATCTCTTCCGCAATCAGGCCAGATTGGAGAAAATCACTCACAATAAAAATGGTATTTACTAATTGTGAAAAAATGTACTTGAGGTAACGGGATTAGTTGAATTAGAGATATTAATTGATATATTGAATTGAAATAATAAAAGCCTCTCAATCATCATAAACATTGAGAGGCTCAATAATTAGAAAATTATTTCTTTACAGCGTGAATAAAATGAATTGTCTCGAATGCAGACAAATAATCCTTCCTATTTCTAAAGAAAAGTTCATTTATCGTGGTAGGTGATAAATGTTCATAAATTAGTAAATCAAATTTCTCTAACATATTTTCAATTTCATTATAAGTGAAACTCGATTTCATTGGTTCTCCACTTGCTGAAGCCATTTTTACCATATTTTCAACTCTATTTGACATTCCTTTTTCTTCAAAGAGTTTTTCATCTGCATAATCAAAAACAATAGAACTACCTGATGGGACGTTAGTAAATAAATGATTGATCAAGGACGAATTTTCCTCTTTAGTTAAATAATATGAAACTCCCAAAAGACTAAAGAAAGTTTTTTTGTTATCAAACCCTTCATTTACTAAATCTTGATGAGAAAACTTAGTAGTAAAGTCCATAGAAACAAAATGAAGATTATTCGGGATATTAAGTTTAACATCCTCTAACTTTTTCTTTTTTAATTCTTGTGTAGCTGGATGATCAATTTCAAATATCTTTAAGCTGTTTTTTAACTCTGGATACCGGAAACCGAAAGTATCTAATCCAGCTCCAAGAATGACATACTGTTTTACTCCTAACTTAACTTCATTAAGTAATACTTTTTCACAATATGCAGAGCGTGCTAAGGGTGTTGGGGAAAGCTGGACTTGTGTAATCCATTTTAAAATTTCTTCTGAATCATCTTTAAAACTTTGCCCAATATCTTTGTTGAAAAACTGTATACCGTTGATCATATTCTTGCTGATAGATGAAAACTCTTCTTCGGAAATTAAACTTTTTGCAATAAAATCATCAAAAATTTTGGGTGTGTCATATTTACTGTGGTATGCTCGACCAAAGGCTGATATTAAGGAAGTTAAACTTGATTCATTTTTCTTCATACATTAATCCTCCCATATAACAAAAATAAGATTCCCCGGCCAGGAGAATCTTATTATACACATAAATGTCTTAATGGTAAATTATAGCATAAATAATTTTTTTTGTCAATAAAATGCATCTTTATCATTATCAATAATGTTTCAAATGCTAACTGAAGATTATTCGTTGATGATTCTTTTAATCAACTCGTATGGTTAAAAGATAAAATCTCAGATATGCTTATCTTTTGAAAATGGTGAATAAATCTTATCATGTGATTAACTTGGGCTTTTTTGCATTACTGTTTTTTTAGACATGTTTTTTTGTTTTCCAGACTTTTTAGCAGGCATAAAGCATGCAAAAATTAAAGCTGCAAAAGATAAGACTAACATAAATGTATAGGCATCACTTGAGCCATAAATAAATCGGACAACATTTTACTTACATTATCAGGATATTCAAGATTTATTAACGCAAATTACCCAAGACATTTTAAATGAGCTTTCTGATAAGATTGTTGCTTTAAAACATGCAAAAGATTTATCTGAAAAACAACAACTAACACAATTATTTGACTATTTATATATCCATCGAAATTATTTACTTACTTTAATTACTATCAATCAGGTTGAGGAGCAATTGTTCATACTAGTAGAGCAATTAATAAAAGCAAGGAGGGAGAATAGTGTGGAAGATATACCTGCAGAAAATGTTTCGATTGAAATTAAAACAGCCTCATTGGTAGGCATCATCATGTGGTGGTCAGGAAGGGCTTCATTATAGTTCAGATTATATTTCGGATCAAATATATTTAATGTACAGAAGGCAATGATTCGAAAGCTAAACGGGTGAATTTAATAATCTTCTATTTCTATCATTGGGAATTACGGTATTAAAGTTAAATTTATGAAATTAATATAGGAACCTTTAACCTGGGTTGGAAATAATCCAGCAAGGTTTCTTAATACGGCAATTTAATGAAACATACTGTTTTATAACTTAGGTATAGTTGATGAAACCTTTTAGAAAAAGTGACGTAAATAAGATAAAAGGGGGAATAATATGTACTTTGAATTTGATTTTGGTTCTTTTACTGTTGCTATTCTTTTTATAATTGTTGCTTACTATGTTGGGATCAAAAAACAAACTTGGATTTTAAGAGGCTTTAATCAAACAAGGATTAGGGACAAGGATAGGTTAGCAAAAATTGCAGGATATTTCTTTTTGAATAGTGGGTTTTTCTTACTTTTAAATGGCATTATCAATATCCCATACCAGGATTCGTTTACCCCTTCTACAATCCTTGCTTACGGTGTGTGTACAATTATTTATGTTCATAAAACATTGGTTGAATAAATATCATTTCTGAAAAATTAAACCAAAACAAACAAGGTTTATCCAGAACTAGGATAGCGCTTTATTTTAATGGAATAAAGAATTGAGATAACCATTCGGTCTTTGAAATAATTGGTATTAAGGAAAGTGACAAGATTATTCATTAAGAAGAAATATTTTAGAAGTAAATATAGCTACAAGGGGAGGAATGATTATGGAATTTCTGATGATCTTTAAGCAATCAAAAGAAGAAAATTGACCAAGTGCGCCTGAGTTTTTTGCCGAAAATGAACTATCATCTTTATCAATAGACAGAAATACGGAATCACAAACTTATTTCGCCTTAAAACATTTACAATCCACAAGAACCTTCTATTTTGATTGATTTTCAATAGTGGAAACCCCTGCTTTTTCAACTAAAGCTAGTTTTTCTCTCTTGCTACTTTTTCATAGCTTTAAATTTAAATACGATGCAAATACCTTGTAACAATTGCCTAATAAGAATAAGTTATGAAATCTCATCTTACTTGAATATAAATAGGTAAAACCTAAAGATGGAGGGATGTTTATGACTTTTGTTTCAATCTATACTGCTGGCAGGTTAAACCATCCATATGACCACCCTGTCTCTCGTGAATTTTATGAAGTAGGGGATAAAGTATTTCGTCAGGCAACTAAATCAGGACAACTTATTGAGGCATTTTCACATAATGGAGTCTCTTTTCCTGAAGAAGCCATAAACCGGGAAGGTTACCCTGTTCTTACATTAACGGTTTGGAAAAGTCTTCAATCTTTATATCGTTTTACCTATTCAGGTCATCATAGGCAAGCATTGCGAGATAGAAGCAAATGGATGGAACCTTATCAGGAGAAACACCTTTCATATGCAGTGTGGTGGACAGAGAAGATAAATGAGGTCTCATGGGAGGAGGCTTCCAAGAGATATAACTATGATATTCAGCACGGACCTACAACTTTTGCGTTTGATTTTAAACAAGCCTTTGATGAAAAAGGGGAGACGTACTTGTTAAAGTAACTGGAAGCTCTTGATTAATTGTAAATTATCTTTTTTAATGACTTGAAAATTTTAAAAAAGAGACACTAGAACAAATCAAATGAATCGTCTTAGCTCTTGATATTCAAGGCGTTTTTTTATTTTCATATGAAATGATTCTAATGATACTGACGATATCGCTGAAAATTCAAACGATGTATCTAATAAGGTATGGTTGGAAGCTTACAAAAGTGGAGAGATCCAATTTCAGTAAGGAAAAGTACCGGAAAAAGGGCGAAAATATTTTTAATTAAGGTCTAAATTTCCATAGAGAAGTACAACATATAGGATAACTACATACTGTTTAGATTTTATTTTGAAAGAAAATTTCAGAAATACAAATGATGAGGGGAATACATATGATCTATATTTATCATGATTTTGGTGGAACACATACTACATCAATGGCAGCAGCCTATCATCTTAAAAAGATAGATAATCCTGATAAGATACTTGAAAGAGAAGAAATACTTTCTGTCCCTTATTTTAATAAATTGACAAAAAAAGATGCTGGCAGATTTATCTTTCACGGTGTAGATGATGAAGGGAATTCAGTATATACACTTGGAAGACGGTCATCTAAACTTGTCATTCCGTCACTTTATCACTTTAGTGATATTATCACTAACCGATATCAACTAAATGAAAGAATTATTTTTTCAAATACATCACCTGTTGTACCATTCGCAATGACAATGGGTGGTTTTTTCTCAAGAGGACTTAAACTTGATGCCATTGGGGTACCTCTTCTCGTTGTTGGAGCAAAGCAATGCTGTAAACATATCAAACAGTTAGTTGATCAAACAAAAGAAATCGCGAGTGAATCAAAAGAGCCCCTTATCGTAAAAATTGAAAATCAAAAATATCAGGCATAATGACACAATTATTGCACGCAAATTAATAGTTTAAAGTATAAGAAACGCCTCGTTTTTCGCATATATAGCTCGCCAATCGGCGAGTTTTCTTATTTTCCTGCCCCAAATAAGCCAATAGATAGATGCCCCCCTCCAATTCTAGGTACAAAAAAAGTAAATCTTATATTTA
>DASQMK010000232.1:0-1845 GCA_035645575.1 Metabacillus sp. | reverse complement strand
GATTTTCTTCTTATTTTGTCTAGCTGCTACTAGAGCTGCTTCATTTAATAAGTTTTCTAAATCTGCACCAGAGAATCCTGGCGTACGGGCAGCGATTGCTTTTAAATCAACTGATTCATCGAGCGGTTTATTGCGAGCATGTACTTTAAGTACTGCTTCACGACCATTCACATCTGGACGGTCAACTGTAATTTGACGGTCAAATCGTCCCGGACGAAGTAATGCAGGGTCTAAAATATCTGGTCTATTCGTTGCAGCAATAATGATAATTCCTTCATTTGCTCCAAAACCATCCATTTCAACAAGCAATTGGTTTAGTGTTTGCTCACGTTCATCATGGCCGCCACCTAAACCAGCTCCACGTTGACGTCCGACAGCATCAATTTCATCGATGAAAATAATACATGGTGCGTTCTTTTTAGCGTTTTCGAATAAGTCCCGAACACGTGAAGCCCCGACACCGACAAACATCTCAACGAAATCAGATCCACTGATTGAGAAGAAAGGAACACCAGCTTCACCAGCTACAGCACGAGCAAGTAAAGTTTTACCTGTACCAGGTGGTCCAACTAAAAGAACACCTTTAGGAATTCTAGCACCTAACTCAGCGAATTTGCGAGGGTCTTTTAAGAATTCAACAACTTCAACGAGCTCTTGCTTTTCTTCATCAGCACCCGCTACATCTTTAAATTTAACTTTTTTCTTTTCCTCACTGTAAAGCTTAGCCTTACTTTTTCCGAAGTTCATAACACGGCTGCCACCGCCCTGAGCTTGGTTAAGCAAGAAGAAGAAGAGTATAAAGATAATGACGAATGGTATGATGGATGTGAAAAAAGTTACCCATCCACTTGTTTCTTCTGCTGGAGCAATATCCAACTTCTGAACATTGTTCGCTTCAGCAGCCTTATCAACACGATCTAGCCCTTGTTCAGTTGGTATATATGTTAAAAAGGTTTCCTCATCTTCATAACCTTTCATTTTACCTCTAACCTCAAATACACCTCGAACCGGCTGTACGGTCATTTCTGTTACATTTCCATTGTTTAAGTCAGAAATGAAATCATTATACGTGATTTGCTCTGTTTTTGGATTAGCACCTGTAAAGAAGCTAACAACTCCAATGATGACTAAAAATATAAGTAAATAAAATATGGTATTACGGAAGATCCGATTCATTCCTTACCTCCTCCCACAGTAAACACAACTATTTTAAATAGTATCATAGAAAATCATGGTAATACAACAAATTAGAAAAACTGATTATTTCTGATAAATCTCAGGCTTTAACACACCGATATACGGAAGGTTACGGTATCTTTCAATATAATCCAATCCATAACCAACAACAAATGCATCTGGTACTTCAAAACCTACATAATCTGCATTAATATCGGCTTTTCTACCTGTAGGTTTATCAAGCAAGGTAACAATCTTAATTGACTTTGCTTTACGATAACGGAAAAGTTTAACCAAATAACTTAATGTTAAACCACTATCAATGATATCCTCAATAATTAGGATATCTCTTCCTTCTACAGAAGTATCTAAGTCCTTAATAATCTTTACTTCACCAGAAGAAACCGTGGATGTGCCATAACTTGAAACATCCATAAAATCCATTTCCAAGTATGTATCAATGTTCTTTAAAAGATCACCCATAAAAGGCATAGCACCTTTTAAAACACCAATTGCAAGCGGAAAACGGTCTTTATATTCTTCTGTTAAGACTTTTCCTAATTCTTTAACCTTTTCTTGAATCTGTTCTGATGTAACTAAAATTTCTTGAATATCTTGTCTCATTCTTGTGTGCCCCCTAGAAGATTAGCTTCTAAATTCTAATACAAT
>DASQMK010000231.1:0-9841 GCA_035645575.1 Metabacillus sp. | reverse complement strand
GATAACTACTTCGACATCCAGCTCCAGCGCCTAGCCCCTCGAGGTCATAAGCTAATATAGAATTGAAGGCAAAGGACGCCTTCTATTCTAAATCATCTTATTTGCCCTAGGCTGACCAAGGCGCTTGCGCTTTTGTTCTTTCTACGAGGGATTCTTTTAAACAACTAAATACTTATTTAATGCTTGCTGTAGTGTTCCAAGCGTTTCTGTCTTAGGATTAAATGAAACTCCAAGGTGGATCATCTTACGAACCACTTCTTTTCTTAGTCCTGTAATAACAGAATTACATCCCATCATAGAGGCACCTTGGATGATCTTTAATAAGTGGTCGATAACATCTGCTTTCATATCTGCAATTCCTGATAAATCAATAATCAATGTTTGGATGCGTGTTACTCCAATTTCAGTCAGAACCTTTTCCTCAAGAATATTCGTACGGAATTCATCAATTTTCCCAATCAGTGGTAGGATACAAACCTCAGAATTGATAGGAATGATTGGGACAGATAAGTTCTCCACCAATTTTCTATGTGCCTTAATTAAAGAATCTTTGTATGTAGAATAACTAATAAAAAAACTATTTAGGAATCCGTCGATTCGATTATTGATTTCTTTTTCAAGACTGAAAAAGTCTGCGGCAATTTTTCCATTTGTAAATTGATCATACTCCTCTATAAAAAACCAAATAGTCCTGCGGATGGCTTGAATCCACTCTAATTTAAATGTTAAGTCGATTGAGTGAGTAGACCAAGCGATACCTTCTTTTTTTGCGAATAGCTGAAGCTCTTTTTCTTGCCCATCAATAATGTATGTAACAAGAATTTTAGCGTTATTAACCAGATCAATGTTTCCGACAGCTAGGATTTCATCGATTTTGTCAGTTACATTAACAGCCTCTTTTAATAGTCTCTCTTCAAAACTTTTAATATTGTTTTCAAAGAAATCCTTTAGTTCATATGAGTCTAGGAATTTGAATTGCATAACGATTCCCCTTTTTGCTGAATTTTTAAATTCAATATATCTTTATTTTAAGCTATTTGTTTTAAAAATAAAATGTATCTTCTTCCCTATAAATTTGGGAACTTATTCTCTTGAAGAATCGTATTACATATTAACGTGTCAAATGAGGAGGTGAGGGAGGATAAAGGGAATTGTTGAAAAGCGGCTTTCTTATTTATTCTCCGGAGAGTCCTTTGCACTCATTATGTTTGTTTTTACAAGCTATTTACTAAACATGGCATATCCTAATCTGTCGTTGTATTCATTGTTTTCATTCTGGTCTTCTTTTCTCCTATTGGAGCTGCTTTTAATACAGGGGGCTTTTTATTGGTATATTAAATTACAGCGTTTAAAAAGTGAAAAGATCTCTACAACACCAGTTCATTGAGGAACGGGGGGACAGGTCCCTTGTCCCATTTGGGACAAGGGGCCTGTCCCCCCGTTACAATTCACGATAGTCTTTGAGATTCCCCTCATAAACAAGGTGAAAATCGTTTCCTTTAATGAGATCTTGAGGTGTTATAAGGGAAGGGGGTTTAGAAAAATGCACACATTCACACTCTTGCAGGACAGTTGCAACAAATTGCGAACAGAAAAAAGCATATTTTCTATTTATTTGCTTGTTTAATAGAATGGCAAATAAGCCCAGCAGATTATAACGGTACAGGGACTTTTCGTCATTTATTTTTTGTATGAAGCATCTCATTTCTTCATATTGAATAGTAGAAACTGAACAGCTGTACACCCGACATTTTGCAAAATTGAAAAAATGCGATTCCATGTTTTCCTTCACAAAGCCGCCAATGAAGGGGTTTGAAGGTGTTTTTCTTCCAAAACTGTATACTTCAGATAAAGATCAGTCGAAAGAAATTGAAGCATGATTGAACAATTTTTTCATATATAATTTAATAAGTCTTGTAAACATTGTTCCTGTATCTGTCAGTAGAATATAAATCTTTTTTTCATCCACCTTAAACTCCTCCCCTCAAGTAACCCAAATCCTATTATCAAGAATCCGGGCAACCGAATGAAGAATCTGTGGTCGTATTTCGCTCTAAGCCTTTAGGCTTAGAAGGGAAAGAGGAAGAGAAGGGACAGAGGGACAGGTTCCCTGACCCAAAATTCTGGGACAAGGAACCTGTCCCCCCGGACCAGCTCCTGGATTTGTTCCTGCAATTTTAAATCTCTGCATTAGCTCCTTTAGGTCATTGGCTGGGTGTGATAGGCATGTTGCGCTTGTTGAGACTATTTATGGTTGTGAGTTTATTAAATGGATTGAATTTTTCTCAGTAATTTCCAAATGGAATCCTGGACCATTATTAGAATTTCGATGGTACAGGATACCCATATGAGATAAAAGAAATATGGATTTCTCTTCGAGTAAGAACGGTATCGTGGACAGTTTTGATGCAATGACTAAGGATCAAAGTTAACAAAAGGTATTTAGAGATAATAGAGTGCAATACCAAATTACATGTCTTAAAAGTAAGCATTACGATCCCCCATTGGTTGATGAGTTCATTAGGATGATGAAAAACAAATAAATGTTTAGGATGTATAGACTCATGCAGAATACGAAGTAGGAGAAATTAATAAAAGCCATACTTCTTACCACGTGTAAAGTATGGTTCTGTATAGAGCGAAATAATTTGGTATAGGTATATAGTACTGTTTTCCAACAAGATTAAAATAAGATTACACTTCTATATTCACTTCTCAAAATGGTATAATGTTAATATGAGTTTGTAAGTGGCTTTAAAGCTATATTGAAAAATAAAAAATATACTTTGATCTTTTTAATCCTGGGAAGTAATTAAAAGGAGGAATAGTTAACGATGATTACTTGTTTATAAATTATATTATTAGCACCCTTTTGTTCTTTATAAGGAATATTATCTAACTACTTGAAGAACAAATGGCTTGGGTAGTTCTTTTTCTTGTTGAAATTTTTACTTCACATACAAAATTCCTATTTTGTTGGCTTCATCCCCACATAGCTAATGAAGTCAAAGAAATATTTTATAGATAATAAAATTAACCACCTAAAACAGAAGAATAATCGTCAAAAGAATTTAGAGCAATATATAAATATTATTTTAAAGGAGTTACCATGGGTATCACAAAACGTCGGAAACAATTTTTAGAAGAGGTCATTAAAATATATCAAGATACTCTTTTGCCCGTTCATTATGAGACCATTGCAGAAGCAGTTGGTGTCAGTAAATGGACTGCTTACGATGTCATGAAAGTATTGGAAAAGGAAGGTTATTTAAAAAGGATTTATAAAAAAAACCAAAATGATACCGGCCGTTCTATCGTTTTATTTATTCCTACAGAAGAGGTAATAAAATTAACTTCAGATAACACGAAACAAATATCAAACCCTAAAAAAGAGAAAGAAATAAAAGATGAACTTATAAACATTAAGAAGATTTCGCATAATCAATTTTTTAGTGAATCTGTTAGCGATTTGTTTAAAAAAATGGATGATTTTGAAAGTAAAGTTGAATTTTGTTACTACTTTTTAGGGATCTTAGTTATTTACCTTAACCAACTTGGTAAGGAGCATAGAGATCTTACAAAATTTGTAATGACTGTTTCTGGTAAAACACATGTTCAGTTATCGGTTTTTGTCGGTCTGGTTGTAGGAATGATTACTTTTAAAGAAAATGATACCATCGCTCTCAACATTTCTGAGAATAGTTATCAATTTTTTGAATTTTTAGAAGAACTTACTTCTGATGAATTAAATAAATTGGTCGATTTTTTAAATGAGATTTAATATTCCCATTATTATTGAGATATTTACACTTTAAAAAATAAAAGTTTATTTTTACAAAAGGAAATTGACCCCACAATTTCCTTTTAGTTTTTTATAGAAAAATACTTTATCATCTAGAAGGAAAACAACTTTTCTTCGTCATTTATAAAGGTAATAAATAAAGGAGTTAAGTAGTGTTTCATCAAATTTCTTTACATTATAAATATTAAAAAATAACTATTTTCACTTAACAATCCTATCTTTTTAGTGTATATTTTTCATGTCATTTTATAAAAAGGAGGAAAATATGGAAAATTTAGATGATAAAACATTGTTAGATGTATACCATCAGGCGGTCGAATATGATTTAGATAAAGATTTTATTTTTATTATTGTAAAAGAATTAAAGGAAAGAGGTTTACTTCCCGTAAACCAAAAAAGTCTAAAAGATATTAAACGGCCTTTTTAAACTTCACAAATTCCGTTTTTTCTTCTGTAATCCACAATCATGATTATTATATTTCTTGTAATACTTATTAATTACTTGGGACTTATCTTATTTTTTTATAAACTAAGAAAACACAAAGTAAACTCAAAATATAGAAAGGATACAAAGGATGATCATTCTTTTAACTATAGAATATTTACCTAGCTAAGAAAATGTTTATTATTACATATGTTTACTTTCGTTTTTTATCATTCAATTTTTTATACTGAATTTAAAGCTTGCTCAAGCCATAACTTATGAAATTTTAATGAAATTTAAGTGATCTTATTTTCCTAACAGAAAATAACAAGGTCGCTTAATATTTTCTATTAGGTTTTTTCAAAACATATTTTCCAAGTTTAGATAATGTTTTAAATTATCAAGTTCTCAATTGTTGTTATTGCGAAATAAGCAATTTTCTTGCACTAAATCTTCTATTTATTATTCAAAAATGCCTCATTACTTTTCTTACTAAATCTACTAAGGTGAAAGTAACATCTCCAATTTTATTTTAAAAAATTTTTTGAAAAAATCTAAACATATTACCCTCAATATTTTTTATTACTATTTTCACAGGGAGTTTCTGCTTTTCGTTAAAATTGCAGGTGAATAATTACGACTTTGTAACAAAATTCTATCTATTTTTACAAATTTACAGTAAATTTATGTTTAAAGTTGCATGAATTTGTAAAATTAGGGCGAATTTACCTTGCTTTTCTTTGTGTAAAGTCTCTATTATTTAAATGTCAAGGTACAAATGATACCAACCCTTGTATTGAAGATTGGGTATTTGTTATTTTGCGTTGTGTTTTTTGGTCTTTTGGGTATTTTTATGACCCTAAGTGCCTGTATCCATTCAAAATGTAAAGGGTGTATAAGGATTGTTGATTAAAGAGATTCTATACTTCATCCTTTAAGTAAAAAAATATATTAAAAAAGGACCTGTTAGGTTTTGGTTCTAAAAATAAAGTAATCATGCTAAAAATACAGTTTAATATTTTCATAATTGAAAGGAGGTGAGATATTGCGTAGGAAGCTTATTTTTATCATTTCGTTATGTTTGATTTTTTTAATGACAGCTTGCAAGGCCGATGAATCGGTAAAATCAACTACAGATCAAACAAATGAGAAAAAAGATTCTGTACATATTCAGGAGGAAAAGGTTCAACAAAAAACCAATCCTGCAACTGTGGAAGTAGAAAATTCGTAAAGTAATGGGATAGATGGCTATTATATTTGATAGTTTTCAAGTTTAGAAGAATAATAATTGAATTAATTTTTTAACTGAAATTAGCCATTTATCAACCAAGGCGATATAGAAATGGGGGGAGATATTAATGCAAATGGGCTTTTCGAGCAGGAAATTCAAAAAACAGTTTAGTAGAAATCTCATGACATTTATGGTTATTTTCTTAATCATTAGTAACTTTTTATCTGTTTTAGCACAGCCAGTCAATGCTGCAGTGTCATTTACGATTAATAATACTGATTCGTATGGTATTCAAGGAATGACACTGCATCAATTTGATGGGGCTAATCCAACGGTTACCCCTAAAGCAAGTATTCCTATTACAGGAGTTACTGAAAACACAGGTTTAAATGGATTAGCTGTATCTCTCAAAGAGAATGCTTTGTACGCAGCAACTTATTCTTACGGTACTAATCTTTCTAAGATTTACAGAATTAATGTTGATGGAAAAGCTCAGGCTGTGGCATCGGTAACTGGTATTGCAGGCAATTCTGTTATCTTTGAAGGGAAATATTATTACTTATATGGAACTGGTGGGAAAGCTTACATTGGAACCTATAATCTGACTTCGGGAGAAAAAGAATCAATAGAGCTTAAAAATTATAGTCTCCCGATATATCAGGATATGGGGGGAGACTTGATTTTCGACAATGATGGATACATTTGGTATTCAACTACTAACTCTTTAATTCAGTTAAATCCTAAAACTGGTTCCGTTGTTCGCACTCTCTCTATATCCAATTCAGATGGTGTTGCAATAGAGTTTGGAATAAGAGGAATTAGTTTCTTACCTAATGGTAATATGTTACTTGTTGCTGGTCAAAGTAACCCTAAATTCTATACACTTAACCCAAATACTTTGAGCACAACTTACATGGGAGAAATGACCGGAGGATTAATTTATGACTTAGCATCAGAAGTTACACCTCAGTTTGAACCAAATCCGCCTGTGCTTGAATCCCAGAAAAAGGCCATCATTCAACAAAAAGCAGATGGCAACACGGATGCGGAAAACCCTGAAGTTGGCGATACACTTCAATACACAATTCAGACACGTAATACTGTCGAAAGTAGTTTAATAAAAAATCTCATAATTTCGGACGCCATTCCAGAAGGTTTGGAATTTGTTCCTGGATCCTTAAATGTAGATGGTACATCAGTAACTGATGCTCAGGATACAGATAAAGGTCATTATGTTGATGGAACAGTTACTGGACAATTTGGAGATGTAACGGATACTGAAATACATACTGTTACCTTCCAGGTTAAGGTAATGTCTGGACAAGTCGGTAAGAATATTCAAAATACAGCAGTTGTGACTGGTGACAATATCACCACACCGAATGAGCCGACTACCACAGTAAATGTTACTGGTAAAGAACCAATTTTAGAATCAACGAAAACAGCAAGTATCCAAGCAAAAGCAGATGGAAATACGAATGCTGAAAATCCAGAAGTAGGCGACACACTGCTTTACACAATTAAAACCCGGAACACCGTCGAAAATAGTTTAGTCAAAAACCTAACAATTAGCGATATAATACCTGCAGGACTGACATATGTATCGGGATCGTTAACAGTAGATGGACAAGCCGTTACAGATGCTGAGGACGATGATAAGGGACATACAACAAATGGTGTTGTAGTTGGACAGTTTGGCGACGTGACGGACACTGAATGGCATACATTGACATTCCAAGTAACTGTAAACGAGGATCAAGCTGGTCAAACGATCCCAAATACTGCAGTGGTTAAAGGAGACAATGTTACTACTCCTGATGAACCTAAGGCAGAAGTAATAATTAGTCCAAAAGAAGAAATAAATGCATGTGCTAGACCAGTTACGTTGATAAATGGTAGCTTTGAGGAATTAGCATATTCTCCTGATGATCCAAGAACCCCTACTGGTCCAGGGTACACTGCTATACAGGATGAATACATACCAGGATGGCAGACAACCGATTCTACAGGCCGTTTTGACATCTTTGTTAAGAGCTTAATGGATAAAATAGAACCTGGTTCTCCTGATGATGTTAAATATGGACGTAAACACGATGTAGTTCATGGTCAGCAGTTTGCTGAAATAAATAGTTGGGAGAACGCAACCTTATATCAGGATGTTCAAACTACTCCTGGACAAACTATTTATTGGCGCTTAGCTCATAAAGGTAGATTTGGAGTAGACACCATGACTGTAAATATTGGTTCCAACAATATTGCTCCAAATGAAATTCCGAGTGTTCGAACAATATCAACAGATAAAGACGAATGGAAATACTATACGGGAACTTACACAGTTCCGGCTGGTCAAACGGTAACACGATTTGGATTTGAAGCCATTTCTTCTGCTAATGGAGATATAACAGGTGGTAATTTCATAGACGATATTTTCCTTGGTACTGAACCATGTGTCGTTGCTGAGAAAACAGTCTCACCAGAAGGAGATGTTTTCGCTGGTGATGAGTTAACGTATGAAGTAAATGTGAAAAACAATGGCGGAGACGTCGCAGGAAATACAGTATTTGAAGATGCAATTCCTGAAGGAACAGAATATGTTTCAGGCTCATTAAAAATTACAAACGGATCAGGAACGGTTGAATTAACTGACGGAAATGACGATGATGCTGGTCATTTCGATGGAGAAAAAGTCATCGTAAAACTAGGTGAGTTACCAAATACAACGAATTTACCTGACGGAATGACCGTTCAGTTTAAAGTGAAAACACTAACTACTGACGTAAATAAACTAGTAACTAACAAGGCACTCATCAACTATGACAATCTACTAGTTAATGAAACGAAAACAACAGAAACAAATGAAGTAACGACTACAGTCTTACCAAAAGAAGAAATTAATGTATGTCTACGACCAGTAGCGTTGATAAATGGTAGTTTTGAAGAGGGGCCAGCTACAGGTTCATATAATGGCTCTTTCATGTTCCGTGAATCTGAAGTGCCGGGATGGTTAACGACAGATGACTCTCAAGGTGAAAAATTAATTGAAATTTGGGATTATAAACAAGGTTATCCAAGTGTAGTGAGAAATTACCCTGCACCGCCTGATGGGAATAGATATGCAGAGCTAAATGCCTATGAAAATGGCATGCTTTATCAAGATGTAGAGACAACACCAGGACAAACGCTTTATTGGAGATTGTCTCATATGGTACGTCAAGGTGTTGACACGATGCAACTTCGTATTGGGCCTTCAACGACTAACCCTTACGATGCAATCGTGCAAAAGCAATTTTCAGATGGAAATACCGCATGGGGACATTATTCTGGTACTTATACTGTTCCAGCAGGACAAACAACAACTCGATTTGGCTTTGAAGCGGTGAGCACAGCTAGTGGAAGTATAGCAGCCGGTAACTTCCTAGACGACATTTTCCTTGGAACAGAACCATGTGTCGTCCCAGAAAAAACTGTCTCACCAGCTGGAGAAGTAAACGCTGGTGACGAGCTAACGTATGAAGTAAATGTGAAAAATAATGGTGGAGATATTGCAGGAAATGCAGTATTTGAAGATGATATTCCTGAAGGAACGGAATATATTCCAGGCTCATTGAAAATCACAAATGGTACGGGAACAGTTGACCTAACAGATGCGGATGACGCCGATGCAGGTCAATTTGATGGACAAAAAGTTATCGTTAAATTAGGTGACTTACCAAACACAAATGATTTATCTGGCGGAATGACCGTCAAGTTTAAAGTAAAGGCCTTAGTGAGTGATACGATTACTCAAGTCGTGAATAAGGCACAAATTAACTATACGAATTTGTTAGCGAACAAAGACGAAGTAATCGATTCAAATGAAGTTGTAACACCTCTTACTTATCAGAAGCCTGTACTTGAATCCGATAAATTAGCGACTATTAAAGAAAAAGCTGATGGCAATACAGATAAGGAACATCCTGAGGTGGGAGACACACTTCTTTACACGATCCAGACACAAAACACAGTCTCAAATAGTCTTGTGAAAAACATGATGATTAAAGACAAATTGCCAGAAGGACTTGAATATGTCCCAGGAACCTTGAAGGTCGATGGTCAGCCTGCAACGGATGACGAAGGTGACGATAATGGTCATTACATTGATGGCGCATTTACTGGACAATTTGGTGACATTCTGGATACAGATGTTCATAAAATTGAATTTGACGTTAAGGTACTATCTGGTCAAGCAGGTAAAGATATTGTTAATATCGCAACCGTATCCGGCGACAACCTTGAAGAGCCAAGCAGACCTGAAAATGAAGTAAAAGTATATCCGCGTCTTCCAGTTTTAGAGTCGAAAAAAACGGCAACAAATTTGGAAGAAGGTAAGGAAGTATTTGAAGTC
>DASQMK010000230.1:0-5577 GCA_035645575.1 Metabacillus sp. | reverse complement strand
AGAATTGCACTTGGAGCTCCTGATTTATATGGCAGCTTTTTAGCCATTGGTATTATAACAATGGTTGCGATACAGGTGATGATTAATATTGGGGTTGTAACAGGTTTAATGCCTGTTACGGGAATTACCCTTCCATTTTTAAGCTATGGAGGGTCTTCTCTCACATTAATGTTAATGGCAATGGGTGTTTTATTAAATGTTAGTAGATATTCAAAGTATTAACGTAAAATATGTTTTAACAAAGGTTGTTTATCATATAAAATAAAAGGTATTGAGGCTGACGCTAGGTAAGTGACAGATCATGAGGTTTCTTTATAATCTCTGGCAGTCCTTAATGGTCAGCCTTATTACATTTACATAGTGGTTTTATTAAAAGGTTTTATATAAAATACCCAGGTCCTATGTTTAAATTAAATTTTATTGGGGGAAAGAATATGAGAGTTGTAGTAAGTGGTGGAGGAACTGGTGGACATATCTATCCAGCCCTTGCATTAATTAATGAAATTAAAAAGCATCATTCAGATGTTGAATTTTTATATATTGGTACCGAAAATGGCTTAGAGCATAATATCGTAAATCGAGCGGGTATTCCGTTTAAATCTGTAGAAATTTCAGGTTTTAAAAGAAAGCTCTCATTTGAAAATGTGAAAACAGTTACTCGTTTTGTAAAAGCTGTTTCACTTAGCAGGCGTTATTTAAAAGAGTTTAAAGCAGATGTAGTGATTGGCACAGGCGGTTATGTATGTGGACCCGTTGTATATGCTGCATCAAAAATGAAGATTCCGACTGTGATTCATGAACAAAATAGTTTACCAGGTATTACAAATAAGTTTTTGTCTAGATATGTTGACAAGGTGGCAATTTGTTTTGAAGAGGCAAGAAAACACTTTCCAGAAGAAAAAGTAGTTTTAACCGGGAATCCACGTGCATCTGAAGTGTTAGGACAAAATGCTGCAAAAGGTCGCGAATCACTTGGTCTTGATAAAAACAAAAAAACAGTACTTATTTTCGGTGGTAGCCGTGGAGCAAAGGCAATTAATGAGGCTGTATTACAAATGATTCCATCATTAGAAGGTAAGCCTTATCAGGTAGTATATGTAACAGGAGAAGTTCATTATGATAAGGTGATTGAGGAAGTGAAAACATTAAATCAATCAGCACATGTCATCATTAAACCATTTATTCATAATATGCCTGAAGTATTGGCATCAGTTGACCTAATCGTCTCTAGAGCTGGAGCAACATCATTAGCTGAAATTACGGCATTAGGCTTACCAAGTATTCTTATTCCAAGTCCTTATGTAACTGCAAACCACCAGGAGGTAAATGCAAGGTCATTAAGTGATCATGATGCAGCTATTATGATCAAGGAAGTTGAACTTAATAGTCAAAAGTTATTATCTCAAATTGATGATCTTTTATTAAATGAATCTAAACTAAATAAAATGAAGGAGGCATCGAGGGATTTAGGTATTCCAGATGCTGCAAGCAGGCTTTATAATGTGTTAACTAAAATTTCTAAATAAAAACGAGTCGGTCATTTCCGGGAAGTCAGCAAAGATTAAGGAGGTAAATCATGAAAGCTATATTTAATGAATTAACAGAAGCAAAAATTGGGAAGGTTCTTGAGGATGAACCTTTAGCTAAACATACAACTATAAAAATTGGTGGTCCTGCCGATATATTTATAGAACCAAATAGTACAGATAGCTTGTGTAAAGCAATTGAAATTATTAAAAAACATGGTGTAAAGTGGACGGTAATTGGGAGAGGATCTAATTTACTTGTTGCCGACAAAGGAATTGAAGGTGTCGTTATTAAATTGGGAGTCGGAATGGATAACTTTGAACTGGATGGAGAAACCCTTACTGTCGGGGGAGGTTACTCAGTAATTAGACTAGCTACAATTATTAGTAAAAAAGGGTTATCCGGATTAGAGTTTGCAAGCGGAATTCCTGGTTCAATTGGTGGAGCAGTGTATATGAATGCAGGTGCTCATGGCTCCGATATGTCAAAAATCTTAGTAAAAGCACGGATCTTATTTGATGATGGAACAATAGAATGGCTATCTAATGAGGAGCTTGGCTTTTCTTATCGAACATCTGTACTTCAGGAAGAACGTCCTGGAATATGTATAGAAGCTGTCTTAAAATTAACAAAAGGTGATAAAGCAGATATCGTTGCAGTCATGCAAAAAAATAAGGATTATAGAAGAGATACACAGCCCTGGAACTATCCATGTGCAGGTAGTATCTTCCGCAATCCCCTGCCGAATTATGCTGGTCAATTAGTCGAAGCTGCAGGGCTTAAAGGGTACCAAATAGGTGGAGCAAAAATATCTGAAATGCATGGTAACTTCATTGTGAATGCTGGAGGAGCTACAGCTCAAGATGTACTTGATTTAATTGCATTTGTTAAAAAAACAATCCTCGAAAAATATGAAGTACAGATGGAAACTGAAGTAGAAATAATCGGTCGTAATTAGTCACAATACTCCCCATTATTTCCTTTTATTGTGTTATAATGACTAATGTAAAAATGGCTATATGATCTTCTATTGATTAATAAACGGCATTTTATATGCCGTTTGTTTTATCGTAAAGAAATGTTAAAGTTATTGTAGGTTGAATAAAGTTTAACAAAGCTAACATAAGATAAAAGCCAAATACTTAACTAGAAGTAAAAGAAAGCTACCTAGACTCTTTTCCTAGGGTGGGGTGAAACAGATTGGAAAAAAAAGTTGTTTCGTTAGAAGACCGCATTCCAAAATTACAGCAACAGCGAAAACAGAAAACTAATCGCAGACTTATTTCATTCTTATCTATTTTCTTTCTATTAATATTACTTGTTATCTACTTTCAATCTCCATTAAGTAAAGTAGGCAGTATTACAGTAGAAGGAAATGTCCTCGTGGACTCCGAAGAAATTATCAATTTGAGTGAAATAACAACTTCATCAAGCTTTTGGAATATTAATACAGAGGATGTTCAACAATCAGTTCAAGAACATTTACAAATAAAAAAAGCCACCGTTGAGAAAAAGTTCCCAAATCACATTGTGTTAGTTGTTAATGAATATGAAAGCATAGCCTATCTCGAGGATCAGGGAGGCTATAGGCCAATTCTAGAGAACGGACAAGTCCTTAAAGAGCGAACAGTAAATGTGCCAGCAGATGCTCCAGTTTTAATTAATTGGAAAAAAGAAGAGGATATTAAAGAAATGATAGATGAATTAAAGAAATTATCTCCAAGTATTTTTAATTCAATTTCTGAAATTCATCATACTCCTGATAAAACAGATCCTTGGTTAATCCATCTGTATATGAATGACGGCTATGAAGTGATGGCATCAGTTCGTACCTTTTCTAAGAAAATGAATTCTTATTCTAAAATTGTCAGCCAACTAGAGGAAAATAGTAAGGGAATCATTCATTTTGAAGTAGGTACATACTTTGAATCTTTTACACCATTAACAACAGTAGAGGAGGATGAGATGTTAAATGAAGATGAAAGGTAGCTATGTCATTTTTTCACTCATTCTCCTAGTTCTTGGATTTCTTATCTCATATTCGTATCAGTTAACAAAAGAGAAAAATCGTGATAGTACCATTACTACAGAACAATGGGAGCGAGAGTATGAAATAAGATCGCAACTCATAGCAAAAGAAGAAAAAAATCGAGAACTGCAAGAGGAGCTTAACAAAAAACAAGATGAAGTAAAGAAAATAGAAGAGTCATTAAAAGATCAGAAGCAAGTATACTATAACCTTGTTGAGGATGTTGAAAAATTTCGAATGTATGTTGGTGACCTGGCAGTTGAGGGAAAAGGAGTTCAAATTACATTAGAGGATGCTTCATATGTACCAGAAGGTGAAAACGTGAATAATTATATTGTTCATGAAAGTCATCTTTTCAATGTTATAAATGAGCTCTACATCTCGGGAGCTGACGCGATATCGATCAACGGACAAAGATTGTCTAGTCATTCATATATATATTGCAATGGCCCGGTCGTAACGGTTGATGGAAATCAGTATCCTGCTCCTTTTGTGATTTCTGCAATAGGTGATCCTAATGTGTTATTACCTGCATTAAATATTAATGGAGGAATTGTCGATCAATTAGCCTATGATAATGTGGTTGTTACATTAGAGAAAAAGGACAAAATTCTAATGGAGCCTTTGCTTCAGGATCAAAGATCTTCCTAGTGCATGTCTTGTGAAGAGATGCACTTGAATTTTCATTTAGACAGATAGGTGGTAGGGGTGAAACAAGCGAATGGGAAAAAGGTAATTAGTTTTACACTGTTAACAATGGTGTTTGGGTTAATGCTTGGTATTCAATATCAAACAATAAAAGACCCAATAGAACGTGACACACGTGATATGTGGCAGCTAAGGGAAGATTTAAAAAAAGAACAGCAGCTTCAATTAGAATTGCTAAGTGAAATTCGAAAATACAATGAAATCATCGAGTCACACGAAAATGAAAACAGTGTAAATCCAGAAAATGCTTTAAAGGAAACATTGTCTGTTTTAAAGGAAGAGGCTGGCCTCACGGAAGTAACAGGCTCGGGAATTACCATAACGATTGATAAGTTATTTTCTGAAGAGCTTTTAGGGATCGAAATAAAAGATATTTCACCTGATTTATTAAAACGTCTTATTAATGAATTAAACTCTTATGGTGCTCAAGAAATTTCCATTCAAGGCAGGCGTTTAATAAATTCAACAGTGATTAGAGATATCAATGGACAGACAAAAATAGATAATTTTAGCTTGCACAGCTATCCAATTGAAATAAAAGTGATCTCAGATGAGGTGGACAAACTTTATAATCGTATGAATGCTTCCACAACAGATGAAGATTTCGCGATTGATAATTTAAGCTTGACAATTTCAGAGCCAATTGAAGAATTGACAATTCCTGCTTATGAAGATTCGATCCGTGTTCGGAATATGAAGCCTGTAGAAATAGTAGAAGGGGGAGAATAATATGTGGCTGCCAGTTCTTGGTCTCATATTAGGTGTGTTTTTGGGATTAGTTTCAGAATTAAGAATTCCCCCGGAGTATTCTAATTATTTATCAATTGCTATTTTAGCAGCTCTTGATACTTTATTAGGTGGAATTCGAGCACATTTACAGGATATTTATGATGAGATGGTTTTCGTATCTGGTTTTTTCTTTAACATCATTTTGGCTGCAAGTTTAGCTTTTCTCGGTGTCCATATTGGTGTAGACTTATATTTAGTAGCTGTGTTTGCATTCGGAGTGAGACTTTTTCAGAATATTGCTGTTATCAGGAGAATATTGATTTCAAAATGGTCAATTTCTCGCGGAAAACTGAAAAAAGTTGAATAAATTAAAGGAAATATTAAGTATTTGACGAATAAACACTAGTGAAGCAAAAAATCAAGATTATATTAAATAAATAATTTGTTTTGTAACAAACCTGTAAAGCTAGATTCATTGTCATGTTGTTCTATAAAGAATAGAATAGAAAGTATTGATAGATAGGGAGGTGCCTTAGAATGAACAACAATGAATTATTTGTAAGTCTTGACATCGGTACATCCAG
>DASQMK010000229.1:0-14775 GCA_035645575.1 Metabacillus sp. | reverse complement strand
GTTTTACAGAAGTATCTTCTTCAGGAAAATATGTTGCCTATAAAAATGAGAATTTATTACCGTTTGTTCGTACAACGAATAATGTATTTCTAGAGGAAGAGTTGGAAAATGCGTCACCTGTAGCAAAAGAGCAAGCGATGTTAACTGGAATTGTGCTTGAAGAAGGGAATTCGAATAAGGCCATTCCAGAAAGTAATAATTTAATTAAACATACATCTATTGAAACCGTAAATTCCGCCTATAAAAATGGTATTTTAAAGGTGGAAGAAGAAGGTGGAGTCGATCTTATTCTTAACAAAATGAATCCATCTGTTAAAGACTATTATATTAAATTTCATATGAAAGGGATAAAAAATAAGGAAGAGTTTACTCTTCAAGTAAATGATTTTATAACAACTAGAAAAGAAGCTCAATCAATCTACCGGACGAATGTGGACGAAATTTTAATAAGGGTAAAAGCAGAAGAACGTATTTCATTGCGAGTGCCTAAAGGGACTTACGAGCTGGGAGACTTTGAGCTATATGAAGAAACATACGAGATATTAGAGAAAGTAAAAGAAGAAAGCAACCAAAATTCTATTAGTCAACTAAACTGGTCTGGCAATAGACTTTCATTTACGTATCAGAATGATGGAAACAAACAATATGCAGCAATTCCGCTTCCTTACGAAAAGGGTTGGACATTAAAAATAAATGGTGAAAAACAAGAGATCAAAAAAGCAAATTACGCGTTTACGGGAATGAATCTTCATGAAGGTAAAAATGAAGTGGAACTCGTCTACTATCCACCTTATTTTTTTCAACTGCTCATTATATCGATCAGTTCGATCTGTATCGTACTCTTTATTTATAGACGAAAAAAAATTCTCCACACCTGAACTAGCCTATACCTTATATATTGGCATGAATCTATAATTATGAGGTCTCATGCCAATTTTTCTTGTTCAAAGAATGTAAATCAAATAGCAGAAGATACTCCATTCTTATAGTTGGAGTATCTTCTGCTTTAATAGTATTGCTTCATCCATTGGATGGGTCATTTTTTCAATACTAACGTGCTCCGATAGCAGTCAGGGGAATATGACAATTACGATGTTCGTCTGTACCTCTAGCAGCGGCTGTTGGTGAAAAGTGATTAATATTATCATATATAATTGGTGCACTTTGTGCGATAGCTGAATCATTCACATCAATCGCAGTTACCGTGATTTCATTTTCTCCAATTTCAATAAGACGAAAGGCATGTTGATCTAGACATGCTGACTTTTGCACGAACGTCCAGTTTTTTTGCTTAACAATTGAATCGACATGTGTATGGCCATTAAAATATACACCAACGCCTTCTTTTTTATCCAAAATGCTCCACATATCGATATCTGGATGAATCGATCCTTTGTCCATATCTGATCGGGCAGTTGTATTGTAGACAGGGTGATGGGCAAAAACGAGCAGCGGCTTAGTACCTGATGAACGAATGACATCTTCTAGCCATGAAAGTTGCTCATTATCTACCCAGCCGCCCCAATCGTTATAGTCCATTTCTTTAGCGGTATTTAAAAAGGCAAAAACGGCTTTCTCTGTTTCAAAAGAATGATAATGTGCTTGTCCAGTTATACTTAATACCTCTTTTATCGTCATTGAATATAAATCATGATTTCCAAGTGCATGGTAGAAAGTACGATTTTTTTGATTAATTAAACTATAAATTTCCTTAAGTTCAGATTCAAGACCATAATTTGTTAAATCCCCAATGGATACATGAAAATCCGCATCTGTCTCTAAAAATTGGCCAATGAATCTTTCATAGAAAGTTGTACGTGCCTCTTTTAATTCTGAAATTGTTTCGTCAATAGATGGGTAGTGCAAATCACCGATCATCGCAATTTTCACATTCATTCTCCTCTCAAAATTAAATGATTGTAAGAAAATATAAATTGGCAGGGAAGAAGGTATTCGACGTAGTAGCTAATTTTAATATAAAGTTTAAGGGCTTTACGTCTCTGTCTTTGCCTTCATAGGCTTGCCAACCGGCGAGTTCTTTTTTTAATATCATTACAATATCAAACCCGGCACAATTATTAGTTTAGTTGACTAATATTAAGCCTGGTTAGGGGGTATGTAAAGGTTAGGATAAATTAGGTTAAAGTTAGTTTACAAATCTTGTACCCTTTTTGAAGGGATAACGCCTTTGTTTATTGAAGAACATAAAACAGGTTAAAGAAATTGGAGTGGAGGGGTGTAATATGAGAACTGGTATTGTAAATCATATAAATAATATTCAGGCTATAAATAAATTTTCGGGAACCATTCTTGTTAAACAGGATAAAGAGGTTTTAGCCGAGGCTAGCTATGGCTATGCGAATCGTTCAGAACAAATTGAAAATGAACCTTTTACACGATTTGGGATAGCATCTGGATGTAAACTTTTTACGTCAATAGCCATTTGCCATTAGTTGAGGCTGGAAAACTTTCTTTTGACACAAAGTTAAATGACTGCCTTAATATTGCCTCTCACAATTTCGATAAAAATTTAAAGGTTTATCATCTCTTAACACATACTTCAGGAATACTAGATTACTTTGATGAGGAAGTTATGGATGATTTTGAAAAGTTGTGGATTAAGACTCCAATGTATGGGATGCACTTTTAAATAATAGACTCCTAAGTGAAGAATATACCCGCCAGCTACTTACTCCATCTATTCAAACTAATAATAAAAATAGCTTTTATAAGTTATGGTTTATGAATTGAGAAAAACAAGGATTCCGTTTTAAAATATCACATAATGGGTTATGACCCTGGAGTTAGTTTTCATTCTGCTTATTACCCTGAGACCTCCATTAACATTGTTGTATCCTCGAATAAGTCAGAGGGAGCATATGTGATGATGAAAGGAATTGAAGATGAAATATTAAACTAATAAATTAACCATAGCTATCAGCAGTGATTTCCTTCTCCATTTTCTATTGTTTTCGCATGATTAAAATAATGAAATAGGGACTAACATCTTACCTAGATAGTCCCTATTGAAATAGCTTCTCTATTGATTATTATTGTTCTTATTAAACATTTCAGGCGTTACTTCCTCAGCAAATTCAGTAGCAAAATTTACTGGATTTTGTATTGGTCTTCTCGAATTATTTCGAAGGTTGTTATATCCTTCTTGGATTTTTTTTGCCCATCCTGTATTACGGCTTCCTATTACTCCAAGTGTTGTTAAACTAAGTAATGACAATAGTATCATACTGCCGTTATTTGGTCTTCTATTTCCAAACATGTTGAAAAAACGTCGGTTTCTATTTCCTCTCATTAATGAAATAAGAAAGTTAAAGTTGTTCATATTGATCCCCCCTATACAATCATATTTTGTTTAAAATCTGCTGAAAATATTGTTGGTAAATTCTTATTTTGATTAGATAACTTTTCCTTTGATTAAGATATCATTTACCTGTATTTTCCCAGCTATATTTCTAAATAATATTGACAAAATATATTTGGATAAAGGAGGTAAGCAAAATGCGTAGTTATTTTCTTTCATTTTGGAATGTTATCGATCCTTTATATTACTTATTAACAAGGTTAGAATATATTGATCGTCACTCAAGTATTTTTCGAGTACGATTAACAAAGTATAAAGGCAAGGATATCATTTTAAGTGATGGAACATTGATTAAGAAAAATGATAAGTTGATAAAAATTCATTTACACAACGTTAAAATCTTATATGAATTGCAGAGTGTACCTTGCTCAGTTAAAAGAGGGAGAATGCTTTTTAGGAAAATATTTATATCAATGCCAGTTCTTGCAGAGTATATCCATAATCATAAAAACAGTCATGAGATAAAAGGAGCTATAGGTATAACAATGTTGCATAAAGGAGCTGAAAGACTTGGATTTGAAGTCGTTCAACCCTGCAATATTTTTTATAGATTTTTCAAAAAGATAGTTCAAATCCCCATATTTTTATTGGCAGCAGAGCAAACAAATCTTTCTAAAATACCAGGTCCCTGCTATTTATTCATTTCTAAAGAAAAGCTTCTGAAGAACTACAGATAAAAAAGGGTAAAACGAAGATCGTTAATAGGACCTTCGTTTTATTTCTATTTATTACCAATTTTAAATTACGATCTAGTTTCTATTAGTATTTTTTCGAATATATCCTTTATATTATTATTTTCTAAGGATTTTAAATAATTATGACACTGTTTCTTTCGATGACTTTGCCATTGATGAGATGTTAGATAAGATAGAATATTTCCTTCAAGATCCTGATCACTATCCTCAAGTTGAATAGCAAGATCCTTATTTTTTAATGTAGTTAAATTGATTTCCTCTTGACCAGGTAAAACAGAATAAATGAAGATGGGTAATTGTTTACGTAATGTTTCACTAATTGTTACCCCGCCCGGTTTCGTAATAATACCAGAGGCTTTTGAATAAAGTTCATTCATTTCTTTTTTACATGAAATATAAGGTAATGGTGTTATGTATGGGTTATTAATCGATTGTAAAAATTGAAATAATTTTTTATTTTCACCACATAGGACGTTGTAATATACTTTTCCAGATGGTTTAAGTTTTTTCACTAGCTTTTTTATGTTTCCAGTTCCCAAACTGCCACCAGAAATAATAATGGTAAAAGAGTTGCGGTCTTTCTTGTCTAAATGTGTATCGTCCTTCATATAAAAGGGGTGAACAGGGATACCGGTTACAAAAATTCTTTTGTCCTGAATACCTTGATCACTTAAAAACTGTTTTACCTCTTGATTAGGAGTAAAATGATAGTCAATGTGAGATAATCCCCATAGCTGGTTTACGAAAAAGTCAGTATAAACATTAAAGATAGGAACTGAAAAAGAAGATTTCTGTTTAAGCCTATTTAACAAATAAGAGGGTAATGCATGAGTACAAATAATGATATCTGGATTAATTTCTTTAAGAATTTTTTCCATATAACGAAGAAAAATAAGTTCATAAAGAAAATATCGTTTTTCTTCATATGTTTCATTAAATGAAACTTTGCGGTATAGCCAACTATAGAGATTTGGGACAACCTTAATTGACTTTAAATACATACCTGTCACAATCGATTCGATAAATCCAAAGCTGTATGATAATATCTCAATTTTTTCAAATTCCCACTCTCTGTTTCCTTCTTTTAGTGCTTCCATAATACTGTCAGCAACTTGATGATGTCCGGAAGACATTCTTAACAAAGGCATAAATAAAATTTTCTTCATACCCTACCCTCAGTTCTAAATGGTTTTACCTATATTGTCCAAATAATCGTAAGAAATATAAGGAAAAATAGAAAAAACCATTACTTACCACTAGGCTTATTCATTATTCCCTCCTATAATTTGTAATTAGGGGAGGAGATTTTTTGATCGTAAGTATTCTATTTATATTATTTATTCCTTTGCTCATAGCAATTTTATATAAAGCTTATCAAAATACGAAAAACGTCATTGTTAATACGATTTTAATCAAAGAAAATGAAGGGGAGTCTTTAGAAAACCCAATAAGAATTCTTCACCTTTCAGATCTCCATTTGGAAAATATTTCAATTTCTCCACAAATGTTAAGCCAAGCTATTAAAAATAAACCAATCGATTTAATTGCGCTCACAGGGGATTTTTTAGATCGCAAGAGAAGTATTCCTAAGTTAATTCCTTATTTAGAAGTATTAAAAGATGTAAATCCAAGATTTGGAATGTACGCTGTCTTCGGTAACCATGATTATGTATTAAAAGGGAAAAGTTTCGATCGTTTAAAGAAAACCTTAGAGGATCATGGATGTAAAACATTACAAAATGAACACCTTACAGTTAATGTTGAAGGCTTTAAGCTAAATATAATCGGAATCGATGATTATAGTACAAATAGAAGCAACCTTATTGATTCATATCGAGGGTTACAAAAAGGCTACAATTTAGTCCTAACACATGATCCGAATGTTGTCTTAAAAATGGAAGATTTCCACTTTGATTATTTGTTATCAGGACATTTTCATGGTGGACAAATTCATTGGCCAAAGCCATATCATTTAATCAAAATGGGGAAATTGGTTAGAATGAATATGGTAAAAGGCTTGCACTATCACAATGGTAAACCATTTTACATTAGTGAGGGCTTAGGTCAGACAGGTGTAAATATTCGAGTTGGAAGTCGTCCTGAAATTACTCTTCATCAAGTATCATAATGAGATTATTAAACAATCAAATATTAATATTCAAACCTCGTCATATTATTGATGGGGTTTTTCTGTTTTTGAGTCAAATAGCACGATGAAATCTTGCTAGAGATAACATATTCTTTGGGGTAAGAAATGCTTTTATGTTTGGCTATAATGTACAAAAGGGAGAACACTTTGATTAAAGGGGAAGAATGTTTATTGAATAACGAAAAATCATAATGTAAACTAAGTGTAAAATGTACTGCCAACCAGTTAATAGTTGAATATACACCAGATGAAGATTAGACAATGATAGATGCAAAAATAAAGGAGATTTTTCTAGAAAGTAGTAAGAACTTACAAAAATCTCAACCAAATTTGCTGGAAAATGTGTAGGATTGCAGAGAAATCCCCAAACTATCAAATACCTAAATAGGAGGCACACAATGACAAAGCAGCTAATCGTAAAAGATGAAGTTCTGATTGAAGCAACTCCTTCAAGAGTCTGGGAGATCTTGACTAAACCGAAATTTGTTGCTCAATGGGATGAGCTTCCAGAGGATTATCCTAGTGAAGATATGACTAAAGGAAGTCAAGTCATTTGGGAACTTCCCAATGGAGGGAAATCCATTACAACCATCATAAAAGCAGAGGAAATGAAGGAGCTCATTATTTCTTTATTTGTTTCGAAATGGGAGATCCAACTAAACGAAGGTGATGTGGCCTACCGGTATCAATTAGAAAAAAGGGGAAATCAAACCCTTCTTAAAATTGAGATTGGTGACTTTTCACTAATAAGTAATGGACAAATGTATTATGATGCCTCAGTAGAATTTGCTGCTAATTCCAAAAAGGTTATCAAGCAGTTAGCTGAAGAGTATAGGACCTAGCATGGAATTCATACCTGTTAATGTTGATAGAGAGCAGTTGTTTTTTACATACAAAAAGGACCAAGTTAAAGGGTGTGTAAATGGAGACTGAACAGCTAAAAATATTTGACGATCAAAGAAACCAAATAGGAGTTGCTACTCGTGAAGAGGTCCATAAAAAGGGATATTGGCACGAGGCTTTTCATTGTTGGTTTGTCAATCATGAACATATTTATTTACAGCTTCGAAGTGATAAAAAGAAAGACTATCCAAATCTATTCGATATTACTGCTGCGGGTCATTTGCTATCACATGAAACTGTCCAGGACGGTGTCAGAGAAATAGGGGAAGAAGTGGGAATTAAGGTTCTATTTAATGAGTTACTTCCATTAGGAGTTATTGATTATTGTGTAACAAAAGAGAATTTTATAGACAAAGAGCTTGCTAATGTTTTTGTATATAAATGTAATTTTCCTCTTGATCAATTTACTGTCCAAGAAGAAGAAGTGTCAGGAATCGTCACAGCGAGGTTTCATAATTTTTCTGAGCTGTGGTTTGGAGAGAAAGAAACGATACATATAAAAGGATTCAAAATAGATAACGGTGGAAATAGAGTGATAATCGATGAATATGTTGGTAAAGACCATTTTGTTCCACACGAAATTGATTTCTATCAAACTGTTATTCGAAAAATAGCAGAAATATTGTAAATAGTCGATATCCGCAAATGGAATCGACTATTTTTGTTAGATGTAGAGGGCTATCGTAAATTAACTATTTGATATGATACCCATTCTCTCCATATGGCTGTACCTTCTCCAGCCATTTCTCTTCAAGTAGAGCTAAAGCCTCTTTTTCATTAAAATATGGATCATCCTTCTTTTTAAGTTTTTCTAAAATAGTAAACGTGAAGGCTTCCTTTCCAAATTGATTCCATTCGTTTTGCAGTTGCTTATTAGGTGTGAAGCCATTTGTTTCTAGCATAAATTTTTTACCGTTTAGACTTTTTAAATTTCTTGTGCTTCCAATAAAGACTTTGTTATTTTTCTCATTTTTAATCTGATAAACACCTGCTTCAACAAGTGTTTCTTTAAATTGTTGTTTTAGTTCTTTTTTACGGTCCATTATCTTAACCCCCGTTATGATTATCATTTTTTTACCCAATACTGACTACCATCTGGTTTACGGTCTAAAAAGCCATATTCAATTAAATATCTTCTTATCAAAGCATAATCGTCGAAAATGTCTTTTAGCGTCTGATTGAGTTCCTTTTCGCTGTAGTTATGTTCTTCTTTTAAATGTTTGACGATTTCTCGAAGAACAATAAGCCGTTGCTTTTCCTTTGGTGGGAATTTACTCATAGGTTTACTTGTACCCTCTGGGAAATATTTCTTTATTATTTTCTCTTGTTCATCTTGTGTAATATTGTACCGATCATCTACCATTGTGGCTGTTTTATGGACAGGTAAAAAAGCTGGAGCAAATTCATCTTTTTCTTTCAGTAACTCCATCATTGCTAAAAAAGTCCTCGCTTGTCGTTCTTTTTCTTTTAATGCGAATCGGTGATGGCGAATGGTAGAGGTGCTCCCAATATCAAGCTCTTTTTGGATTTCCTTGTCATTTTTTCCTTGATAAAAAAGCTGTAAAAGGCGCTTTTGGTGTTCCGTTAGACCAGTCAGCTTTTTGTCCATTCCAAGTAAATAATCAAAAACACTAGTATGAGTGCTTTCGATATGAATCCGCATATATCTTTCTGCTTCATAAAGTCTATTTTCATAAGGATAAACAATGCCTTTTTCTATGTTTTTCTCACATAATAAGCAAGTATAGCTATCTCTGTTTTCAATATATCCCTGTTTGAGTTCTTCCAGGGTAGCTTCCCAAAACATATTCGAAATTTCCATGTTGGATACACTTCCTATCTTAATAAAATTAAACATAATTAGATATTGTTCGCTTATTTACAAACATAATATAATAATGTTTATTTTTAGTCAATCCATTCATTTATTTGTTTGTGTATAAATAAGCAATATTGACTTTTGTTTAAAGAAAGTAAACGAGGCTTGCTCACATTGACTATTATTTAGGGTCGCTATATAATTTAAATATGAGGTGAATTTTTGATGGAATCACGTGATCAACAGCTTGAACAATTTGTAGATTGTTTTCAAGCAATTGGCCGATATATGAAGAGAAATCAGTGGAGGAACCAAAATTCATCAGAGATAACGAAAACTCAATGGCTTATTCTTCGCTTTCTTTGGAAACATGATCGTTGTGCAATTGGTCAGCTTGCAGAGCAGTTAGAAGTTCGTTCAAGTTCCATGTCTCAAATGATTGATCGATTAGAGTTAGCTGGCATGGTTTTTCGGGAACCCGATCAACATGATGCAAGAACTAGGGTTGTTTCATTAACAAATGCTGGTAGAGAGACCATTACAAAAATGAAAAGTGCTCAAGTAGACATGCTATCTGACCCGTTTAATCAGCTAACTTCAGAGGAACAAGACACACTTGTAAAAATTTTAAAGAAGATGACAAACGATCTAAAATCACAACAGAAATAAATTAGGAGGGCTTTTACTTGAATACACTAGAAATCATTCATTCCCGCCGTAATATTAAAAGCTTTAAATCAGATGCTATTGATATGGGGTTAATATCCAAATGGCTGCAAGCTGGGACAATGGCACCGAATCACAAAATGACAGAACCTTGGGAAGTCTATGTCATTGGAGAAGAGACAAGAGCAAGGTTAAATCATAAAGCGGATTTCTTTGGTGCGCCAGTTGTCCTTGCAGTATTATCTAAACATGGTGCAACAGAGATTGAAACTTATGAAAATCTGATCACAACAGCTTGTTTTGTTCAAAATTTCAACTTAGCTGCATGGGAAGACGGAGTAGGGACATTCTGGTCATCGGTTGGAAATGCTCAAAAGAACCGTGAAATAATGGGAGTTTCAGACGAATATGACGTAGTTGGAGTACTTGGCGTCGGATATCCAGAAGAAATCAACGCTCCAAAAGATAGAACACCAATTCAAGAAAAAATAAAATACTTACCGTAAAAAGGGACGAGGGGTATCTTCGTCTCTTTTTTTGTTCTATAAATAAAATGCATACAAAAGCTCCCTTTATATGACAATATCCTTATTCCACAAACGTAAATTATGACGATCATGAGTTATTTCTTGAAAAATTGTTTTCTTACAACAAATAAATGCTATTATTAAACATGTTAAAGGTAACAAGAAACTTTATCCTTCTCCCCTACCATTTTCACTAGCATTGATTTTTGTTACAATATTTTTCTTGGGAGAAAGAATTGAACAGTAGAATACATATAATATTTAGGTGCTATTTTATTGAAAAAGTATAAAGTAGGTGCTTTTAATGATTAATGTAGTCGGCATTACACATGAGAATAAAATAGAAAAAAATCTCTCTATAAATGAAGCAGATTTTGATAAATATAAATGGTTTTGGGTGGACTTTAATGAGCCAACCGACGATGAGATTCAGCATTTAGCCTACACCTTTCGTTTCCACCCACTAGCGATTGAAGACTGTGTACAAAGACTTCAGCGCCCAAAGCTGGACTACTATGATGATCATAGCTTTTATGTTACTCATATTGTTCGAGAACATAATAATGAATTACATAAAGAAGAATTAGACTTTTTTGTAGGCGAAAAATTTATCGTTACATTTCATCGGATGCCGGCAAAAGAAGTTACTCAAGTTTGGGACCGATTATTAGAGCAAAAAAATACGGGGAAATGGGACACCTTTTATGTGTTTTATCAAATTTTAGACAAGATTGTAGATAATTACTTTCCGCTTATTTATAACATAGAAGATCGATTAGACAAGATTGAAGATAATACGCAAAATAAATCAATGACCGCCTTAATGAATGAGTTATTTGATACAAGGCATATGTTATTAAACTTGAGACATACTGTTCATCCAATGCGTGATTTACTATACAGGATGTTAAATTCTCATCATTTGATCGGGATCAGAGAAAGAAGAGAATATTTCTCTGATATATATGACCATCTTTTGAAGCTTTCAGAAATGGTCATGTCAAATAGAGAAGTGACTGCAGATATAAGAGACAGCTATCTTTCATTAAACTCACATCAAACAAATAATGTGATGAAAGTTCTTACAATAATTACTTCCATCTTTGCTCCTTTAACATTTATCGCAGGTATTTACGGTATGAACTTTGAAAACATGCCAGAGCTAACGTGGGATTATGGTTATTTTATATCATTAGGCCTTATGTTAGTGATAGGAATCTTGATGTTTCTATGGTTTAAAAGCAAGGGATGGTTTAAGTAACCAGTATAAATAGAACAACTAATAAGGAGAGATTTATGGAAAATTGGTTAATCTCAATCATGGAGAATTATGGTTATGTGGGGATCATGTTATTAATCGCTTTAGAAAATATTTTTCCTCCTGTTCCCTCAGAAGTAATCTTAACTTTCGGGGGGGTCATGACCACCACAACCAACATGTCAATTTTTGGAGTTGTTATCGCTTCGACTATTGGTTCAGTCATTGGAGCAGGTGTACTATATTTTATTGGATTACAGCTTGATGTAGAAAGGCTCGATAAAATAGTTGAAAGATGGGGTCATATTCTACGCTTAACAAAAAAAGATGTCCATAAAGCTGATGCCTGGTTTGATAAGTATGGCCCATGGACTGTTTTCTTTTGTCGTTTTGTTCCATTAATTCGCAGTCTTATTTCGATTCCTGCCGGGATGTCAAATATGAAGCTAGGGTTATTTTTTCTATTAACAACATTCGGAACCCTCATTTGGAATGTGGTCTTAGTGTACTTAGGTGCATCAGTCGGATCTTCCTGGGAAGTCATCGTCGAAAAAATGGACATTTACTCCAAAGTCATTTATGTTGTTTTGGCCTTACTTGCGATTGCAGTAGTTATCATTTTTATCAAAAAAAGAAGAAAAAGATAGGGACAAGGGGACAGGCACCTTGTCCCTTTTATATGGGACAAGGAACCTGTCCCTGTGTCCCATATAAAAAATTTTAGATTAAATTTCAGTTACCTATTTAAGTGCTTACAATATGAGCCGATAGTAATATAGTAGCACTATTTTTAAATGGGGGCAGTTCAATGAAACGATTCTTTAAAAATCTAAAGCTAGGCTGGAAATATAGTCTAGCACTTATTTTTTCTTTTATTCTCTTTATAGTTTCCTCTCTTGTTATTTTTCAAGAAATGCAAAATATTCAAGATCAATTATCAGCACTAGAGAGAAGAGGAGACCGAGCTATTAAGACAACGGAAATGATGTCTATTTTTAGAGAGAAGAATGTTTTAATTGCAGATTATATACATTCACCTGAGGAAAAATTCGCAGTAGCTTACGACGAAAAGCAAAAGGAGTTCAATGCTCTTCAAGAAGAACTCAGCTCTTCTATTAATACAAAGGAAGAAGAACAATTATTTACGTTTATTCGAAATAGCGACAATCAAATGAATGATGTGTTTTTAGATAAAATCGTAAAAGATGTAGCTAATGGAAAAACAGATAATATAAATTCAAATCGTATATTTACACAAGCATTAAGTAACGAAGCTGTAAGATACTTAGGGGAATTACGAGATATCATTAATGATTCTCGCCAGGAAGCATTACAAGATACTAAAGCTAGTATTAGCAGGTCTATTTTTGTATTATTTATTTCAATTGGAATTGCGATTATTTTAGGAGTTATTATTGCTCTTGTTGTCAATCGTCTTATTCAAAAATCTTTAAACAATGTCATTCATATGGCAAAAGAAATTTCTAATGGAAATTTATTGGTTGAAACAAATGATTATGATAGTAAAGATGAACTTGGTCAATTAAGTTCTGCTATGAATAGCATGCTTCTTAATTTACGCGATATGATTCACAGAATATCAAATGTTTCTGAAACTGTTTCAAGTCAAAGTGAAGAATTAACCCAATCATCTAATGAAGTAAAAGAAAGTGGTATCCAGGTTGCAGCGACTATGCAGGAATTATCACTTGGCGCTGAGTCACAAGCAAATGCTTCTTCTCAGCTTACGGAAACAATGAGTACGTTTAGTGAAAAAATAAAAGAGTCCAATACGTTTGGTGAAACGATTGTATTTTCAGCGGTGTCTGTTCAATCATTAACAGAAGATGGCCGTTTGTTAATGAATTCGTCAATTGATCAGATGAATAAGATAAACAAGATTGTAAAAGAATCTGTTGAAAAAGTAAAAACCTTAGATCAGCAATCGAAGGAAATCTCAAAACTAGTCGGGGTTATTAAATCAATCGCTGAACAAACTAATCTCCTTGCATTAAACGCAGCAATTGAAGCGGCAAGAGCGGGTGAGCATGGTAAAGGCTTTGCTGTTGTAGCAAGTGAAGTCAGAAAACTAGCTGAACAAGTATCTCTTTCCATCACAGATATAACTGGAATCGTCCATAACATTCAATTGGAATCAAATAACGTCGTGTCATCACTTGAAAAGGGATATAGCGAAGTTGAAAAAGGGACAGAAGATATACAAACAACAGGAAAAACGTTTGATGAAATACATCAAGCCATTTCAGAAGTCGTTGATAAAATTCAAGGAGTAGCTATAAGACTTAGTGATATTGACCAGGAATGTGGAAAAATGAGTAATTCAATTGAAGATATTGCGTCGATTTCAGAGGAATCTGCTGCCGGAGTCGAACAAACAGCAGCATCCATTCAGCAAACAAGTACTTCAATGGAAGAAATTGCTGGAAGTGCAGAACAGCTAGCAAAACTATCGGAAGAACTAAATGGTTTAATCAGAAAGTTTTCATCTTAATTGGTCGAGAGGACAGGTCCTTGTTTAGGGACAAGGGACCTGTCCCTAAGTACCAATCCTCATCTTATACTCCTTAGGTGTACAGCCTTTTTGTTTTTTAAACAGTCTGATAAAGTAGCTTTGGTTTTGGAATCCTACGTCTAGTGCGATATCGAGCATTTTTCGATTTGATTTTTGCAGTAGTGTGCATGCTTTATTGATTCGAATGGTGTTGATGTATTCCATTGGTGTCATTCGAACAAGTGCTTTGAAAAATCGACTAAAATGGCCCTCACTCATTTGAATATGTGAAGCAAGTTCTAAAACTGTTAGCTTTTGTTTATAATTTTGATCAATATACTGAAGAACTTTTTTTAATAGCTCTGTTTTTGTTAATTCCTTTTGTGTAACTTCCTCATTATGAACCCACGATTGTTTTTTGAAAATGTCTGCAAATAGCAGAAAAAGACACCCCTTTACCTTCAATTCATAGCTAGTTTCCTTGGAAGAATAGCATTCAATCATATTGACGATTGTCATTAACATTCTCTGCTCTTCACCTGTTTTAGGTGTGATTTTCAGTGAATGTACCAAAGAAAAGCTCTTTATTGCCTCTAAGTAATGACTTTCAATTAAATCATACCCAAAGCTTCGTAACAAATCGATTGAAAAGACAACAGCATGAAGCTTAAAAGGCTTGTCCCTACAAGGATATGCTCCATGTAATTGTTCGCTAGGTATAAAGCACCCAGTACCTTCTTCTAATCGAAATTGCTTTGTTCCAACTTGAACATTGATCGGTCCTTTTTCTACATATATAAACTCCAATTCAGGATGCCAATGCATATTGAAGATCACTTGACCATCAAGATAGTCAACCATATATAT
>DASQMK010000228.1:0-11279 GCA_035645575.1 Metabacillus sp. | reverse complement strand
TGAATAAAATATCAGAGCAGGATGTTGAGTTTTTATACGACATTACATATCAAAAGGATGGAAAAGAAGTATATGATCAGTCTATCTTCGATGAGGTATTTAAAGCAGTTGGAGAAGCAGAACATTTTCTGATTCTCGATCTTTTCCTTGTAAATGGCTATACAGATGGCAAACGACAATACCCAAAACTGAGTGAAAGATTAATGAGATCTATTGAAAAACAAATTGAGAAACACCCGAATCTAAAAGTCATTTTCATCACAGATCAAATTAATACTACATACGGATCACATGAAGCAGAACAAATTGATCCATTAAAGGATCTAGGAGTTGAAGTTATTTATACGAACTTGGATAGATTAAGGGATCCTAACCTATTATATTCGGGAATTTGGAGGGCAGCGGTTAAGTGGTTTGGACAGGGGGGCTACGGATGGCTTCCAAATCCAATAGAAAGTTCTGCACCGAAGGTCTCAGCACGTTCTTATTTGAAATTATTGAATATAAAAGCAAACCATAGAAAAGTGATGATCACAGAGGATGTTGGATTGATCCTATCTGCGAATCCACATGATGCTAGTGGATTCCATTCCAATATTGGGTTTAAAGTAAAAGGTGAAATACAAAAGGATATGGTGAAAGCGGAAAAAGCGATAGCTGCATTTTCAGATGGTGATGTAAATGCATTTCCTACCGAGAAGGAATTAGATGAGAGAATACAACGTTCTTCCTTAGTTGAAGGGTTGACAGTGCAGGCTCAGATTCTTACAGAAAGAAAGGTTCAAACTCATGTTGTTAAGGCTTTGAATAAGGCAAAGAAAGAAGAGGAGATTTGGATCGGCATGTTTTATTTAGCAGATAGAGATATCATTAAAGGGATTAAGGATGCTGCAGAACGGGGAGTAAAAATCAATATTGTGTTAGATCCTAACCAAAACGCCTTTGGACAAGAAAAAGTGGGTTTGCCGAATCTTCCTGTCGCAGCAGAGCTTCAAAATCTTGACTATGAAAATATCGAAATTCGTTGGTATGCTACAAACAAAGAGCAATATCACACAAAGCTGATATATTTAAAAGGTCAATATAAATCGATTGTCATAGGTGGCTCGAGCAATTATACTTCTCGAAATCTTGACGACTATAATGCAGAAGAAAATATGAAACTCATCGCACCAACTGACAGTGAATTCATACAGTCAGTTGATGATTACTTCAATCGAATTTGGAATAATGAAGACGGTACTTACACTGTGGAGTATGAAAAATACCAGGATCGTCTACCTGCATTTAAATACATCATGTATATCATACAAAAAGTTTTCCAAATGACAACATATTAAATTTACTAAAGAAAAGGTGGAGGGACTAGAAGAAGTTAAGCTTTCACCATATTTATAATTTGCTATTTTTTACAATCTAAATTGTAAGTAACGAAATGGTTATGTTCAATTATAATAGAACCATTAATGTTGAAGGGCAGGAATGATTGTATGCAATTTTTAACATACGAACTTGCTCAGGAAATTGTTGAGCGAACAATGAAAATATTAAATCACAATATAAATGTGATGAATGATAAAGGAATAATTATAGGATCTGGAGATAAAGAGAGGATTAATCAGCTCCACGATGGTGCTCTTCTTGTCCTAAATAAGGGAGAAAGCTATGAAATTGATAAATTAGCAGCTGCGGAAATGAAAGGGACTAAACCTGGAATAAATTTGCCTATTCAATTTAATAACCAAATTGTTGGTGTTATAGGGATAACTGGAGAGCCGGAGAGTATCCGTAACTATGCTCAGCTTGTAAAAATGGCAGCAGAATTAGTTTTAGAGCAGTCATTATTACTAGAAAGAGTACAGTGGAAGCAGAGGCTACAAAGTGAAATTGTCAATCGACTTATTTCTGAGAAGGACTTCAATGAGGAATGGATAAAGGAGCGTGCTCAATTTCTAGGCATAAAGGTTGATCAGTCAAGAATAGCGTTCGTATTAAAACAGTCAGATGATACAGAATTCAGTAATCAAGAATTACTTCGTTCTGTACATTATGAGCTAGAAAAGGATGATCTGATGGGTATTACATTGAACAATGAGATTGTTATTCTTAAGGCTGCAGTTACTATCCATGAAAAAAGCGACTTGTTCCTATTTATGAAGAGGTTGGAAAAGGCATCAAGAGGCAAAGCACTTATTGGAATTGGCAGTAGAACTGAAAGAATAAAAGAAATAACATCTTCATTCCTTCAAGCAAAAAAAGCGATTTTTGTGGGAAGTAAACTTCAGCCTGAAAAAGCCTTCTATGATTATGAAGAGTATCGATTAGATATCTTATTATCCAAGTTAGCACAGAATGAGCAGGACAGAAAAAGTTTCTCATTTTATCATAAGCTGCTTGAGGAAGGTAAAAAAGGGGAGCTAGAGCAAACTCTAGAAGCATATATAAAAGAAAATGGAGAGTTAAATAAGATTTCAGAAAGATTGTTTATTCATCGAAACACGTTAAGATATCGTCTTGAAAAAATATCTGAACTAACAGGAAAAGATCCTAGGAATATAAGGGACTTAATGGAGTTATATATAGCAAAATTAATGAACGATATTATTTAGTTGTGCATTTGCACAAAGATCGGAGAAGTTTTACCCGTCGAATTTTGTTTCTTTTCACAATGTAACGGTTTCGGTAAACGCTTACAATTGACGTATAGTAAAAACAGCATTGGGGAGGAATCAGCATGGATGTGTCAGTAAGCGCTTTAGGAGCTATTAGTGCTTTAGTTATTGCGATATTTTTAATCTTAAAAAAAGTGCCACCAGCTTATGGAATGGTTGCCGGAGCCTTAATCGGGGGGCTGATTGGTGGAGTTGATATTACAAATACAGTGAACTTAATGATGGAAGGTGCAAAAGGGATTATCCCAGCCGTTTTGAGAATTATGGCTGCAGGTATCCTAGCAGGTGTTTTAATTGAATCCGGAGCGGCTTCATCGATTGCCGAAACGATCGTTAAAAAGTTTGGTGAAGCACGAGCACTTCTTGCATTATCTGTTGCTACCATGATTTTGACAGCTGTTGGAGTTTTCGTCGATGTAGCCGTTATTACTGTTGCACCAATTGCGTTAGCTATTGCTAAGCGTGCACAGTTTTCAAAGACAGCTATTTTACTAGCAATGATTGGTGGGGGAAAAGCAGGGAATATCATGTCACCAAATCCAAATGCGATTGCAGCATCTGATGCATTTGGCGTACCACTTACATCTATTATGATGGCAGGAATTATCCCAGCTATTTTTGGAGTTACAGTAACGTATTTTTTAGCAAAAAAGGTAGCGAAAAAAGGCTCGGCTGTTATGAATCAAGATGTTGAAGTCTCAGACAACACAAAAACTCCTTTATTTATCACAGCCATGATTGCACCACTTGTCGCAATTATATTACTAGCTTTACGACCATTATTTAATATAAATATTGATCCAATGGTTGCTCTGCCTTTGGGAGGAATTATTGGATCAATTGCAATGAACAAGACAAGAAAGATTAATGATTATTCCGTTTCAGGTTTAAGTAAAATGTCCGGAGTTGCGATCATGCTATTAGGTACAGGAACATTGGCTGGAATTATTGCAAACTCTGAGTTGAAGGATGTCATTATTAATGGGCTAAGCTCATCTGGACTGCCAGCATATTTATTAGCACCTGTATCAGGAATTTTTATGTCAGCAGCAACAGCTTCAACTACAGCTGGTACAGCAGTTGCAAGTAGTGTTTTCAGTGGCACAATCTTAAGTTTGGGTATCTCGGCATTAGCGGGAGCTGCGATGATTCATGCAGGTGCAACAGTACTTGACCATTTACCACATGGTAGCTTCTTCCATGCAACAGCTGGAAGTGTCAATATGGAAATTAAAGAGCGTTTGAAATTGATGCCATATGAATTTTTAGTAGGTTTAACCCTTGCAGTTATTTCCACTCTCGTATTTGGAGTGTTTAAGCTTTTTGGCTAGATATCATTAATTTTAATAGAGAGGAGATAGAAAAATATGAAAATAGTTATTGCTCCTGATTCTTTTAAAGAAAGTTTATCTGCAATGGAGGCAGCTCTGGCAATTGAACGAGGCTTTAAAGCAGTTTTTCCAGATGCTGCTTATAATATCATGCCAATGGCTGATGGTGGTGAAGGAACCGTTCAGTCATTGGTAGATGCTACAGACGGGTCAATTGAAGAGAGAGTTGTCACTGGTCCGCTTGGAAATCCGGTTAAAGCTTTCTTTGGATTAATGGGAGATGGAAAAACAGCTGTGATCGAAATGGCTGCTGCTTCCGGCTTACACTTAGTACCTGCTGAGCAAAGAAATCCATTAGTAGCAACCACAAGAGGAACAGGAGAGTTAATCTTATCCGCACTTGATTTAGGTGTAGAGCATATCATTATTGGAATTGGAGGAAGTGCCACGAACGATGGAGGAGCAGGAATGGTCCAAGCGTTAGGTGGAAGATTACTAGATGAAAGTGGGAATGATATTGGAGCAGGTGGTGGTGCACTATCGGATATCGTTTCACTTGATTTGACCGAGCTTGATCCAAGGTTAAAGAGAGCGAAGATTGAAGTTGCTTGTGATGTTGATAATCCATTAACAGGGCCAAGGGGGGCGTCAGCTATATTTGGTCCCCAAAAAGGTGCCACGCCTGAGATGATTCAAGTGCTTGATCAGAATCTCACTCACTTTGCTGATGTTGTCGAAGTATCACTTGGGGAATCTATTCGAAATATAGAGGGGGCAGGTGCGGCAGGTGGTCTTGGAGCAAGCCTTGTTGCCTTTTTAAATGCTGAGTTAAAAAGAGGTATTCAAATTGTTCTTGATGCCGTGAATTTTGACGATGCGGTTAAAGACGCAGACCTTGTTATTACAGGTGAAGGAAGAATTGATAGTCAAACTATTTACGGTAAGACTCCAATTGGTGTCGCAAAAGCAGCGAAAAAATATGGTGTGCCTGTAATTGGAATAGCGGGTTCCTTATCTAATGATAGTGATGTAGTATATGAACACGGTATTGACGCTCTTTTCAGCATTGTACCAGGTGTAACAACTCTTCCAGATGCATTTGAACATGCTGCACCTTACATGGAAAGGTCAGCAAGAAACATTGCATCCACTATGAAGCTTGTGAAATAAATGACATGAAGAAACCCAAAGGAAAGTTGATCCTTTGGGTTTTATTATATAGATACTGATCATCCTGAATGACCATGATACCAAGTGTAAAAGGTGCCTGCTTCTTCTTTGGAAAGTCCATATAGTCTGCTTTCATGCAATGGTTTTGCTCGATTGAAAAAAACAAGAGTCGCAACATTAAATTTCCGCTGTAACCAGGAGTGTTCAACAGTAATTTGTTGAATTCGGTCACGATGTGTAACGAATGTTTTATTAACAAAGCCACCATTTCTAATTTGGACAGTGTTCCCATGATGAATATAGCTAGTAAACCAATAATCAAGTAATCGTGATACAACAGATAGGACGAACACAATTGCAGCTCCCCATAGCCATTCTTTTTTAAAAATAAATAATCCAACTGCCGCTAGAATCGTTAAATAGTAGGGGCGAATAAGCTTGAGCCATAGAACTTTCATTGGAAATCTTTCCATATGCTCTTTGATAACATATTGAGGTAACATCGTTTGCAGGATTTGGTAAGCCTGTTGCTTTGGCATAAAAGGATATAAAGAACTTGTTTCCTGTTCTTTTTCATCTTCAAATCCTCCTGCACTAATAAGCTTTACTTCAACTAAACCAAGTAAACGTTTTAAGAGGGATTGTTTAACAACCACAGCTTGAACTCGATGTTTAAGTATTGAGTAGCTAACAAAGTTGCCAATCCCCTTTTCTATATAGATTCTATCTTTATCATCGCTAATCACGAAGTTTCCATACTTTGTAAAGGTTTTGAATAACCCAAATAAGACAGATAGAATTATGGCAAAAAACAGAAGAATTATAAGCATTCCCCAATGATTGAGCAAGTAATCAAACGTGTTTTTTGCTGTATCTTCAATGTGAAAAAGCTCTACTAAATTGAAATAAATAGCAATTAATAGAGGGAAAAATGCCAAGAAACTAAGTGATGTAAAAGAAGCCTTCATTAAGTCCTTTTTATTTGATTGAAAATGAATGGTTCTTTCGACAATTGTTTCTGATTCCTTGTCTTTTCTATCTTGCGTTTGCTCTAGATGAAGGAGAATATTGTCCTTTTCCTTATCAGTTATAACTGGAAAAGTAAAGGTTGCGTGATCTCCAGTCGTGCCGGTTTCAAGGGTTAAGGATGTGAGTCCGAACCAGCGATGTATAAACGTTGTGTTTGATTTTTGATTATGTATATTGCTAAAAGGTACTGTGCGTTGGGATTTTACAAATACTCCTTTGCGCTCAATGATTGCATGCGGAGTGACCTCATATTGACAGTACATCCACTTTAAGATTGTCCCAATCAGTGTAAAACAACAAACGATAATGAATAAGTACCGGCCCCATATAACCCACGTAGACGTAGAAGTAGCATTTAAAAGAAATAAAATAAGAAAGAATCCTGTTGATCCTTTTATAAAAGATAGTAGATCAACCGCTATCATTGCTGGATGATAACGTTTGGATGGATGCTGCATGTTCATTTACTCCTTCAATGGTCTCTTTGTCTTTTATTTTTGCAAATGTAGCAATTTTTGCCTTTAATTGCTGTGCTTCTTCAGCTGGAATGGCTGGAATAACATGATTTGATGTTGTTGTACCAATTTCAATGTTGTATAGCTTATATTGACGCATAATCGGGCCTTGCTCTGTACGGACATATTCCACTTTTTCCATGGGTATCAATGTGTGTTGTTTAGTCCACTTCCCATGTTTTAACTGAATAAACTCTTGATCAATCTCATAACGCCAGGTGTGTTGTAGATAAATAGGCTGAATAAAAATGGAATAATTAGCAGATAAAATAATAAAACCACCTAAAATGTAAAGTATAGGATCAACCCATCCATACCAATCAAATGTTTTTGCGCAAATTAACAAAATTGCGATGATAATGAGTGTGATGAAATGGCCGATCGTATTAGATAGCCTCCACACTTTGACGGCATCATGAGAAATCCTTCTTGTTGGTTCGTCTATTTTTATATACATGATCTTCACCTCTAGTACATATACGAAAGATACATCATAATGGTTTCATAATATATGGAAATTCTAGTCAAATTCTAGTAGTGTGAATTAAATCCAGATATAGAAGAACCACAGTTTTGTGATGAATATCATATTCATAATAAAATATGGATGTTAAAATGAATTTATAAATAAAATAATCCAAATGGGAAATCACTTTGCATACTCTGCAATACACTAAAGGATATTCAAGCCCAATTTTGGGCGTAATAAAGCAAAGGCCTGTCTCTACTGAAACAGGCCTTTACTATTCATTAGGAAACTATAAAATTTTATACTTAGTTTTAGTGTCTAGCTCCAGGCGATATGCGGGCGCCTTGCGCTTTTCTAGTTAATTCACTCGTTTAATTCGTCCTTCAGACTGATAATTAAATGGAGAAGGTAAAGTTTTAACGTATTCAACTGTAGCGTCAAGATCAACCGGACCTACTTCCATGTCAGTAGAAAGCTTACCAATACTTGTGCTAATGTTTCCATACATATAGTTATTTACCACAACTGAGTATTCTTTTGCTGGATCAATTTTGCTTCCATCTGGTAGGAAGATATCAACGACTTTCCCAGATTTTGTTGAATCATCGTATGTGTACGTGTATGAAAAGCCTGAAATATGATAATCAAGGCCTCTTGACGTAATCTGTTCATTTAGGATAACTTCTAAATCTGCACCACTTAGGTTTACTTTATTTAGAACATTTCCAAAAGGTTGAACGGCAAATAAATCACCAAAAGTAACGTCTCCAGCTTCAAGTGGAGCGCGTACTCCGCCACCATTCATTAAGGCAAAATCTGAGTCCATGGCTGCTTTCATACCATCTGCAATTAGATTTCCTAAAGGAAGGTCACTGTTTTCTTTTGTTATTGTTGGGTAGCCTTTTTCAAGAGTTGACGTTAATTCTCCAACAACTTCAGCTTTGATTGGCTCTACTCTTTCAGAATACTTTTTCATAATTTCTGCTACTGCTGGGTCTGGAGTATATTTATCTTGGTAAACAGTTTTAATTTCAGCTGTCTTACTAAAAATATCCCCTGTAAATGGATCAATTTCTAAGTCGACATCGGAAAAAGCAGATCCATAAGAATAGGCTTGTACAATCAATTTATTGTCTATTAATCTATTAACCTTTACATGATTATGAGCTGCGAAAATCACATCAACTTCATCATTGATTTGTTCAGCAATTCTGCTTGCATCAAATGAATCTGTGTAACCAGTTTGTGTAGCTGGATTATGTGCTAAAACAACAATTGCTTCTATACCTTGATCTTTTAGCTCTTCTGTATATTTGTTAATCGCCTCAGCTTCATCTGTAATGTGCAGGGTTTCGTTACCTTTTCTTACAATGATAGAAGGAGTTTCTTGTGTAACAACACCAATCACACCAATTTGTTGTCCGCCAGCTTCTAATACTGTATAAGGATCAGTAATTAAATTCCCATCTCTTGTGTCATAAGCATTCGCCGCAACAAGTGGGAAATTCATTCCGTCATAACCTGGAGTACCATTTGGATGTTCTCCGCCATTCATCATTCTGTTTAATTCATCAATACCCTCATCAAACTCATGGTTTCCTAAAGTTCCTGCATCAAATCCAATTTCTTCTAGCACTTCAACTGTTGGCTCATCTTGAAAGAGAGCTGAAATGAGGGGACTACCGCCTATCATATCACCTGCATGAACAAGAAGTGTGTTTGGATTTGTTGCTTCCTCTTGTTTTAATGCAGCCGCTGTGTATTCAATTTGTCCAGCTTTAGAAGTACCTACATTTGTAACAGTATCTAACTGTCCGTGTAAATCATTTAAACCTAAAAGCTGAACTTTTACCCCGCGATTCAGGTCAAAGGTAAAGATTCCAAAACCGTTAGCATCTGTTTTTCCAGTATAAGAGAATGGACTGCCTTCTGTGATATATTGCTCTGCCTTTGGTGAGGTTTTGAATGTAACGTTCACATCACCCGAGATTGGGGCGATAGACCAGTTATTATCAGCAGTTGGTGTCACTTCTTTTACTTCGGAAATATAGTCCATTAGAATTTGACGATTTTCATCAGCAGAATCAACAACTAATTCACTATTTTTTAGGCCTGGGAAGTTTCCGCCTCCACCAGCACGATAGTTATTCGTTACAACAACAAATTCTTGCTCTGGATCAATTGGTTCACCATTATATTCTAAGTTCACAACACGACTAGAATCAGGATTAATGAGTGTTCCATTTTTATCATAGCGAGCAGGCTTTGTTACATCAATTTGGTATTCAACACCATCAATTACATCAAAGTTATAAACCGGGAATGATGGATCTAATAACTCTTGTTCAGTTGTTTTATTAGGATCAATTGTGTTAAATTTACCTGCTGACATTTCAATCCATTCTTTTACAACAGAGCCTTTTACTTTTACTGCTTTTAGAGTATTGTCGTAAAGGTATAGGTCTCCAGCGCTGCGGATCGTTAAATCCCCTTTTTTTATTTCAGTATACTCTTCCACACCGTTGCGGCCTGCCTTAAAAGGTGCTCCAACTGATAGGATTGGAAGGTCTTTTAGTTCTGGTTTGTTCAATTCAATATAATTTTCTACGTACCATTTTTGGGCATTTGTTACAACTTGGATAGATGGGTCATCTTGAACTAACGCAAAGTAGCTATAAATATCATCTGTCGTTGTTCCAATAGGAGTATTTACATACTCTACTGTTTTTTCATGTACATCATTTACCGCATTTACGATGTCCTGATCGGCTTCGGCTTTTTCAGCAGATCTTGTAGAAGATTGAGAGCTAGAAACATCCCATTTCCCTTTTATTTTTTGAAGGGTAAGGTCGATAATTCCGAGAGAACCACCGCCATATCCTGCTTGAACAGCTGCAACCCCATTAATTGTTCCCTTTTCATTATCAACTCCTGGCAGAGGTTGTCCATTAGCATCTTTAAAGAGTGTGTCTAAACTGGCAACATCCTTAGCTGGGAATGTTTTGTGAGTGTGCGAAAAAGTAATCGCATCGATGCCAGGCACTTTACTTAAGGCATATACAGTATCCTCTGTATTTGCTTCATTACCGCTGAAGCCTGAGTGAGCTAATGCAATAATAATATCTGCTCCTTCTTCTTGCATTTGAGGAACATATTTTTCAGCACTTTCCACGATATTTTTCGTGATTACCTTACCAGCTAAATGTGCTTTATCCCATTCGTTAATTTGTGGTGGAACAAAACCAATATATCCGATTTTAATGACATTTGTTTTCCCAGATTCATCTGTCACTTTTTTGTTTACGATCTTATATGGCGTATATTTATTTACATCATTTGTAGGATCATCATCATGGTCATCTACATATACGTTTGAGTTAATAACAGGGAAGCTTGCGTCATCATATACTTCATTTAAATATTCTAATCCATAGTTAAACTCATGATTTCCGAGTGTTGCCATGTCATAGTCCATGATGTTCATTGCTTCAATGGCTGGATGTACCTCCCCATCTTCAAGCGGGTCAATCTTTGCTTTGTAGGTGCCTAGTGGAGTTCCTTGAATGAGATCACCATTATCTACTAATACTGAGTTCTCTACTTCTGAACGAGCTTGCTTCACAAGGGTAGCCGTTTTTGCTAGTCCGACTTTAGGCGCTTGATCATTCTTATAATAATCAAAGCTTAGGAGATTAGTATGAATGTCTGTCGTTTCCATAATTCGAAGTTCAACTTGTGATTGAATCTTTGAGGTAGTTGGCTTTGCTGCATGAACAACGTTCGCCGCAAAAGGTGCTGATAACAGGCTAATTGCAAGTGTGCTAGACAAAAATTTCAGACTTTTTCGTTTGCTTTGCAATTTCATTCGATCCATCCATCCTTTAATATTTTATGAGATTTGAAGTCTCCATTTTTAAATATAGCAGAATTATTTTTGAATAGAGTAGGTTACTAGAATAATGAATAGATTAGCCTACTTACCTTTTTTTAGATTAGTCAAAAAATTAGTTATTTTAGCTTATGTAAAATATATCCATAGGAGTTATATCACGATTAGGATGAGGGTTGTTTTGTTTTCGTAGGGAAAAAAGCC
>DASQMK010000227.1:0-1573 GCA_035645575.1 Metabacillus sp. | reverse complement strand
CTAAATGAGAGAGAGGAATAAAATATATATAAGCTCCAATCTCACTTTTGAAAAGAGATATTAGTACGACATCAAAACAAAGGGGGGGAAACATGGGAAAATTAGATGGTAGGGTGGCACTAGTAACAGGAGCAGCTATGGGAATAGGTGAAGGAATAGCATCTGTTATGGCAAAACATGGGGCAACAGTAGTGTTAGCAGATGTAAATGAGCATGTTTTCGTAACAACTAAACATTTAGAGGATAAAGGATACAAGGTCTTTGGAAAATTAATGGATGTTGTAAAGTTACAGCAAGTTAAAGAAGTGATGGATGAAATACTAGAACAGTTTGGAAAAATTGATATTCTAGTTAATAATGCTGGTATGGGGACAGTAGGTTTGTTTAATGAATTAACTGAAGATGATATTAATAAAACTTTTGATGTTAATGTAAGGGGAGTATTAAATTGCTCTAGAGCGGTGATTCAGAATATGGCAAGTAACCATTTTGGAAAAATAATTAATATAGCATCGGTTACTGGGGTGAAAGTTTCGGACCCTGGTTTTTCAGTATATGGGGCATCAAAAGGAGCAATTATGGGCTTCACCAAATCATTAGCAGTTGAGGTTGGTAAATTAGGGATAACTGTAAACGCAGTACTCCCTGGAGTCATAGATACTCCTATGTTTAATCAAGGAGTAAAAGAATCCTTTTCAAAATCAAGAGTAGAAATTGTAGAAGCGCTTGAATATGGAATTCCATTAAATAGAATGGGGACTACAGAAGACATAGGGGAAGTTGTTTCTTTTCTAGCATCCGCAGAAGGTAGTTATGTAACGGGTACTTCTATTACGGTGGATGGCGGAGGTACCTTAACAGAGTGTGCTGGATTATTATTGGATGGTGGTCTTGCTGGTTTAGGGATTAGACAGTAAGAATAAAAAGATGTAGGATTATCGATCATGTTCCGTTTTTCTATAAATATTAAGGATCAAATGAAAGGGGATTAGTTTTAATATGAATAGACAAGAATATATAAGCGTTGGTGAACTTTCGGTAGGTTTTAGTGAAAACATAATGGAACCCACAGATAAGTTAATGGGGGAGACCTTAACACTTTATTATGAAGATGGCAAGCTGGCAAATCTTTTTTTTCTAGATATAGAAACGATAAAATGGTCGGTAATAGATGGAGAGCAGGAAGAAAAGCATATTTGTTCCTACCTTGCCATAAATCCTCGAGAGAATATTTTCTTCATTGATTTTGTTGCTTCATATGGGGATACACAGTCCATTTCTATTGTATTAGACTTAAAGAAAAATATAGCTACGGTCATTACAGGCATTTTACCTACAAAAGAAGAGACAGACATTCCGATTTTACAACGAGCTAAACAATTCATGCCCTTAACACCAGTGAACATTAAAATAGAAAATGTTTCTGTCAATTCCCCAATGACAAACAACACACAGATACATGAAAAAACGGTTGATTTAATTGGAAAACGGCTTCAGTTTCAATATAGTGAAAGAGATGTGTATGAACATATCTATTTAAATGAAAATATGTATACATGGCATTGTATTTCAG
>DASQMK010000226.1:0-3311 GCA_035645575.1 Metabacillus sp. | reverse complement strand
TCCTTATTTAACATCACAATAGCCATGTAAGGATAGTGGTCATTATGTCTAAAACGGAGATCGATCCAACGAACTTCATATCCGTAAGGTTGTAAGACATATAATGCATGAACATGCTTAGAGTTTGCAAGAAAGTGTTTTACATTACGATCTTTAAATGATGACTGAATATAAGGGCAAGATGGATCGTATTTCTTAAAAATATGCTTCCAAGTAATCGCTTGTTTATTGACTCGACCCGTTTTATAAAATTGATCTGTCTCAATAACAAAGTCCCATTTCCAGAGAGATAATGTAGGGATGATTGAACAGGCAGTTATTAATCCAGTACTATTTGCAATGATTGTTTTTATACGCAAGGAGATCTGGTAACGAATAATTAGATAAATAGCAATTGTAAGGTAACCAATTAAAAATACAAGACCTGGTGAATATTGTAAGAGCCAACACGTAAAGCCTATAAAGTGAACAAGAATAATAAATGGATCGAATAATGGGATGAAATTCAAAGATAACCATTTCTTTGTGAAAGGAAGTCCTGCTTGAGTTCCATACGCATTAAAAATGTCAAATAGTACATGGGTAGTAACGGCTAAAAAAGTCCAAAAAAGCAACGGTAAAAAAGGGATTGGATGAAATAGAATAAATATAATAAAAGAGATCAATATAGACCACATAAGGATGGCTGGAAGAGAGTGGGAGATTCCTCTGTGGTGCTCAGTATACATGCCATTCCCTTTTAGGATTTTGATTCCATAATCAAAATCAGGTGCATTGGAACCGATTACTGTTCCTACCATAATCGCTGATGCCAGCTCTGGATTAATTGCTACATTTGGGTCTAAATAGGCAAGACCCGCTAATCCAAATCCCATGGTAATATGTGTACTTGTATCCATGTTTTGCCCCCAGGTTTTTGATAAACCCATTCATCCAAGTATAAAAAATTAAGTCTATATAAATATTTGGTTTATCCACAAGGGAGAAGGGAGCCTACCAGCCTCCCTATGACAAAAAGCGGAAATTTCCTGTACAATTTTTCTAATAGTTAACTGAGCCCGCCATTACATGTTTATCTCTAATATAAGCAGATTCTTTGATCATATCATTCACAATGATGTCAGCTGAATGAGGTATATTTAATTTCTTTATATTGCTTTTCATGTTCAGAAGTTTTTGGTCATTTATTAAAAGATTATGAACCTCTTCGCATATATCTTCTATTTGATTAATTATGATTGCAGATTGATTGTTTTCGAAAAAATGAGCATTTTCTTTCTCTTGACCAGGAACGGGTTTGAAAAGGACAACTGGGACTCCAATTGCAGTTGCTTCTGTTAATGTAATCCCACCCGGTTTCGTTATCATACATGAAGCAATTCGATAAAGCTCATCAACACGTTCTACATAATTCAAAACCTTAAATTGTTGTGGATAGTTTTTACCTAAAGAATCTAGTGATTCTTTAAGAAGCTGATTATTCCCGCATACGACAACAATTTGTAAGTGCTTATTTTTTGATAAGAAGGCCTGGCATAATTCTTTCACATTCTTTAATACACCATGAGCTCCTGCCATGATTAACAGTGTTTTCTTGGAGGGATCTAAGTCATATTTTTGATAAATGGGGTTTAAATCCATTTGCACTTCAAATTGTTTGCGTATTGGAATTCCTGTTACCTTTACCCGATTTGGATGAATTCCTAATTGTAATAATTTTTCCTTCACATGATTTGTAGCAACATAGTATTTATCAATATTTTCATGAACCCATATTCTGTGTAAGCAAAAGTCTGTTAACACATTAAATGTTGGGATAACCGTTCCTGTTTTTCTTCTATATTCAGGGACGACAATCATTGGAAAGGTATTGATAATCATATCCGGTTGTTCACTTGTTACAATTTGATGTAATCGTTTATGTCCCATTTTAAAATAAAGGTTCATCATTCGCTTATTATAGATTTTGTCGACCCCGTAATAAAAAAGGCGATAAAATTGTTTCCCAATAGAGAAACTCTTTAAATATAAATATTGAGTAATTTCAGAAAACACTGGAAATGATTCAGAATACAGATTACATACAATAACTTTTTTAAATCCAAGCTCCTTACATTTGTCTTCTAACGTTTTGGCAACTTGAACATGGCCATTTCCATATTTTGCAGTTAAAATTAACACCTTTGAATTTGGCTTCAACATTTTCACCTCAATCTAATTCAGAAACAGTTCAATCACATTAAAAACAGTTCATATTCAAAGTATATGAAAAATATGAACTGAATTTGTCTTAAAGATTACCATATAAATGTTACTATTTTATAAAGCAATTATTAAGTATTTCTTAAGATGTAAAGTTGTTGTTGTAAAAATATTGAAATTTAAAACAAATTCCTGAAAAACTTTACTTAGATACGCTTCAGTCCCAATTATAAGGTGTTTCTTGGTAAACATAATAATTGAGCCAGTTCACAAAAAGAAGATTTGCATGTGATCTCCAACATTGGATCGGTCTATTTTTAGGATTGTTGTTGCGGAAATAATTTTCTGGAATATCAATTTCTATACCTTTAGCTAAGTCTCGCTCATACTCATCCTGAAGTGAAGTTAATTCATATTCCGGATGTCCTGTTAAAAAGATTTGCTTTTCATCCTTTGACATAACTAAGCATACCCCGGCTTTTTCCGAATAGGAAAGGATCTGTAACTCAGGAATTTGTTCAATTTCCTCTTTTAATACATCCGTATGTCTTGAGTGTGGAACATAGTACAAATCATCGAATCCTCTTAACAACTTTACAGTTGGATCTACAACTTCATGCTCAAAAATACCAAAGCATTTTTTTTCCAATTTATATTTATTTACGCCATAGTGATGGTAAAGTCCTGCTTGTGCACCCCAACAAATATGAAGAGTTGAGGTAACATTTGTTTTGGTCCAATCCATAATTGTTTGCATCTCTGGCCAATAGGATACTTCATCAAATTCCAGGTGTTCAATAGGTGCTCCCGTAATAATCATTCCATCATATCGTTTATGCTTGATGTGTCGGAACGTGGTATAAAATTCTTTTAAATGTTCAATAGCTGTTGTTTTTGATGTGTGAGTCTCAGGACGTAAAAAGGTAATATTTAGTTGTAATGGTGAATTTCCTAATAGACGTAATAATTGAGTTTCGGTTTTTTCTTTTTCAGGCATAATGTTCAAAATAATAATATTTAGAGGACGTATATCCTGAGAGTAGGCTCGTTTTTCATCCATTATGAAAATATTTTCTTTTTCAAGAATTTCTTTTGCAGGTAAATGACTT
>DASQMK010000225.1:0-2875 GCA_035645575.1 Metabacillus sp. | reverse complement strand
ACTTTTAACTTAGAAAAAACAAAAAACCTACTAGAAAAGAGAATGTGAGAAATTCTCTCATCATACAATAGGCTTATTTTTCTTTCGTTATTATTTCTTTTTCTAAGCTATACACAAAAGCAAATATTTCTGCTACCGCCTCATATAATTCTTCAGGGATTTGCTGATGAATTTCCAGCTTTGATAAAAGCTCAACAAGGGCTTTGTCCTCATAAACGTGAATTTCATAATGTTTTGCTGCTTCAAGTATTTCATCAGCTAGTAATCCATTACCTTTTGCAATAACCTTTGGAGCCTGTTCCTTATCATGATCATATCTTAAAGCAATCGCTTTTTTTACAGAATCCTTTTCCATCATATTTTTACATCAACCCCTGTATAAGATCCAGTACTACTTGTTATGTTAAATTGCTTTTTGGGATGGATTTGATCTGCTGTCATATTAATAGATTTAACTTGAATTGAGGATAAATGATAATCCAGTTCATTTAATAGTTCTTTCAGATTAGCTGTATGTTCGATGACTAATGGTTTTAAAGCCTCAAGATTGTTTGTGATGATAATTGTCATCACCCTGTTTTGTATTTGTACATCTACCAAAGTTTCCTTGAGAATTGGCAGTTGCAAAAAGAAAATAATCCGACAAAAAGAAGGATCAATTTTTCCATTTTCTTGTTTTTTTCCGGTCCACTGGATTGTTAAATCAGTATTGTTTAATGCAAATAACGGAATCTGAGAGATCATTTGTGATGTTGGTCCAAGTTCTTGTTGAAGCAATGTTTGACCGTCTATACGTAGTATTAGCGAGTCAACCTGATCTTTGACTGATCCCCCAACTACGCCTTCTTTACTTACTACTAACAGCATTTCTCTAAGTGCTTGTAATTCCTTTGAAACTTCTTTTATCGTCAGACCATTTATAGAATCCAATTCAAATTGCTTTATTGATATAATGTTTAATAATGATTGTTGCAATTGTTTGACCAAACTTGTTGGCTCATTCAAACCTTGGAGTGAATAAAATAAACTATCAATTTGTTGTGCCAACGGGATACTGGATTGTATTTGAACAAGGGATTTTATCACATTTTCTGATAGCGGGTATTGTTGCTTAATCGCATATTTTGTCGCATCTATTAATAAGGGTAAGTCCTTTTTAGAGGTATTCTCCAGCAACTCTAGTGCTGTTAGCAGCTGCTCCTTTGTAATAGGAATATGTTCTTTTACAAGTTCACTTACTAATAAAATATTTTCTTTCGATGTTTTTTGTTGAAACATCATAAGCAAATCTTTTGCGACTGATAGCTTTGTAAAAGGATTCCCGTCTACTTGCTTCATAATTTTTAGCTGAAGTCCTTGTTGTTCAGATCCCTTTACACGAAACCAATAGCGATCTAAAGCATTTATTGAAGCTTCAAGCTGAGCAACAAGCTTTGTTTGGCCAACTTGAATAAGTGCTTTTTGATCTGGAAAAAGTTTAAGTACTTGTCCTTGAACGACTTGATTATCGACTAATGTCAACTTATTTGTAGACATATTCATTTGTGTGATAGAATCACTAAACAAGCGTTTTATAGCTGACAATTGAATCATTTGTCTTTCCCCACTTTATTTCAAGGTATTAAAAGCTCCTTAACTGGCGCGAAGCTTTTTCGATGATGTTCTGTAACTCCATATTTTTTTAGAGCTGATAAGTGTTGTTTTGTTCCATAACCCATATGTTGATCAAAACCATATTCCGGGTACTGCTCCGAAATATCTTCCATTAATCCATCTCTAGTAACCTTTGCTATGACAGAACTTGCTGCAATAAATATACTTTGCGAGTCACCTTTAATAATTGATGTTTGTGGAATTTGCAAATCAAGTTTCATAGCATCTAACAATAAATAAGTCGGAGCTTTAGAAAGATTTTTAACAGCTTTTGTCATAGCTAGTTTCGTTGCTTCATAAATATTTATTTCATCAATTATCGATGGAGAAACAACTCCAACCCCTATTGATTCAGCTTGTTCATAAATCATGTCATAAAAACGATCTCTCATTGTTGACGTGAGCTTCTTAGAATCAGTTAATCCTGGTATATAGCATTCCTCGTTTAAAATCACAGCTGCCGCAACAACTGGCCCTGCTAATGGTCCTCTTCTTATTTTACTTTTTAAATTCATACATATATCGGATGACTAAACTAAAACATAAGACATCATTGGATTTCGGCATAACTATCAATTAAATTTCGTCTGAGTACGTTAGTTCGAATTTGTCTAAGTATTACCACGTAAACTCAGTTGATATTAATTGGTTTTTATACTAAAAATGTATGACTTAATTTATCGTTAGTGATGAAAAATGTCTATTCTACTTTAAGACTAACTTAGTTCCGTTTTTTTCCAATCGAAGAGCTTTTTACAATTTAAAACCATTAACACCTATATTATTATCGGTTATATCAACTTAGTTTTTATATACTCCATAAAATGTCAGTAACTTTGCTTTTTGGTAGCTCAGTGTAGAACAGATATCTCTGAAAAAAGACTTCTCGTGAGAAATTACATTTTGATTACTTGCTTAATTTATATTTTTATTTCTTCTATTATATATAAAGATTTCTAATTACAGCAAAAGGAATATGCCACTTCGTGCAACCGCAATTTACCAAAGTGATAACAAATTGAATTTCAAAGATAAAAAGGAAAATCCTCCTTAATTCCAGCGAGGAATTTTGGTCTTTGATATTAAACAATCGTGCACTCTTGTTAATATAATTCCCTATTCTATAGTATCGTTGAACTGTGCAGCAAATAGATCTGTTAATTTCTCATCTTACTTATTCCACAATTGAGCCAGATTGTGGAATATCGTTATCGACTAAAAC
>DASQMK010000224.1:0-3656 GCA_035645575.1 Metabacillus sp. | reverse complement strand
AAGGAGTACAATGCTCTAACAGATGCCCGAGTTTGTATTTATAGATTGCCGAATGTATTTGGTAAATGGTGCAGGCCAAACTACAATTCAGTAGTTGCGACTTTTTGCTTCAATATTTCGCGTGGACTTGATATAACGATTAGTGCATCAAATAAAGAAATTGAATTGGTTTATATAGATGATGTGGTTGAAAGTTTTATAGGTCACTTAAATTTAGTAGGAAGCGAAAGCAGAAAACTTTATTATGCAATAAATAGATCCTTTAAAATTACATTGGGTGATCTAGTTCGAAGGATTCATGAAATTAAAGATATACGAAAAACACTTGTCATGCCTGATCTATCCGATAACTTCACAAAATTTCTATATGCCACCTATTTATCATATTTGGATAAGGATAATTTTTCCTATGCAATAGACACTCATAGGGATGAAAGGGGCAGTCTTGTAGAATTAATTAAATCAAACCATTTCGGTCAAATATTTGTTTCCACGTCTCAGGAAGGCTTAATGAGAGGTAATTATTATCACAATTCAAAAGTAGAGAAATTTTGTGTTATTAAAGGCAATGCTGCAATAAGATTCAGAAAATTAAATGATGATGAAGTTATAACTTATTATGTATCTGAACGAAAAATGGAAGTAGTCGACATCCCTCCCGGGTATACGTATTCTATTGAAAATCTGGCGGAAGGTGAATTAATTGTTCTTTTATGGGTCAATGAAGTTTTTAGTTTGGAAAAACCCGATACTTTTCCATTAAATGCGACCGAAAACGGAGGGATTTAGCTATTTTTACATTTGTTAATCGCTTATTGAGTTAATATTCGCATATAAAAAATCATTAAAGCAGGAGGTTAATGAATCAATGACTAAAATTTTCCCCTCCACCGTTCGGGATGATGATACATTCATCATAGCATATCCAAGATCGGGCAGTAACTTTATGCTATTTCTAATTGGAAGTTTGTATTTTCAAAAAAAGATAGATTGGTTTAACCGAGATATTATACCTAGTATTGAGGATGAAGAGATAGTATTAAAGACCCCTTCACCCCGAATTATGTGGGGGCATTCCGCATATGATTCCAGATACAAAAAAGTGATTTATATTGTTAGGGATCCGAGGGACGTAATCATATCATATTACTATTGGTGTTTAAAATTTGATCTGAAGAACCGATCGTCTTTAAGTTTCAATATGTTTTTTGAAAGGTTTTTATCCGGGGAATTATGGCCACTTACTAGATGGGATAATCACGTTTCAAGTTGGATTGATAATAAAAAATATGTTGAGAAAGGCTTTCTGATTGTTAAATATGAGGATCTTCTTACTAATATACACCACGAGATAAAGAGAATTATAGCCTTTTTGGATTTGGTTCGTACAGATGAAGAGATTGCACAAGTGGTTGAATGGTGTTCGTTTGAAAATATGAGGAAATTGGAAAAACAACAAAATAACGCACCCTTTTTTAAAAATTCCGATAAAGGTATTCCATTTGTTAGACAGGGAAAAGCAAATGCTTGGAACTCTTTTTTGAGTATCGAGCAGCAGGAAAAAATCAATTTCAGTTTTCACAGTGTAATGAGAAACCTTGGTTATCTTGAGTGAGGTCATAGATTCGTTTTGTAGGACCAATAATTTAACCTTCCTTATGTGAATGTACTGGATGCTACCAATACCAAAAGTACTCTTTAATAGAGCAATATTTTTAAGGTGGGCAATAAATTGAATTAATTTCATAGAGGTGTAATATGGGAACAAATAAGGAAAAGAAGATTCATCGGCGCAGGAAGAGGTCTAATTCTAATCGAAAGAAGATTCATCCGCACAGGAATAGGGCGAATCCAAAAGCAAAGAAGATTAATCAACGGGGGAACAGAATTCAAAGAACCCGCAAAAGGTCGGAAAAAGTATTAGTTGATAGTATTAAAGTCAATGGTTATTATAAAGAGTTTTACACAAATGAAGTAGTTCGCTTTGCTGTCCCAAAAGGTGACCCACCTCAATGGTTAGACTTTGTTATTCCGCCAGAGTGGGACAAAGACCACAAGTTTAAGAATTCCTATGTAAGAGTTGTTGAGAATGGAAGTGTACATCTAAGGCAAGTATATGAAGTTCCGATGTTATTTGTCATGGCACCTAATAATAAGTTATTAAGTGATATGGTTTTTCATAACTATTGGAATTATTTTAATCCGGAAAAAATTCCTCCCTATACATTTTTAGACGAAACAATTGGACTTCTGGCGTGGGCAGGAGAGGATAATTATTGGCATTGGTTACATGATATTTTGCCACGTTTTCACTTATTACAGCTTAGCGGTATTAAGATAGATAGATACCTGTTGCCAAGACTGTATTTGCCATTCCATTTCGAGGCGATTCAGAAATTAGGTATTCCAGCCGATAAAATTATTCAAATTGATACCAATATGCATATCAGAGCAAAAAACTTGGTGGTTCCTTCTGTACCATTTAATATAGGAACAAGCGTAAAATGGCCATGTGATTTTATTAGGAGGACCTTTTTAGGTAATGGCAACATTACAAAAATTGATGGATATGACCGAATCTATATCAGCAGGCAAGATGCTAAATGGCGTAAAGTAATAAATGAAGAGGAAGTAATGGGATTTCTTGAGAAAAAAGGTTTTAAAAAAGTCGTGCTGAAAAATTTATCGATACAAAGGCAAATGGAGATATTTTCCTCTGCCCAGTTCATTATTTCCCCAAATGGCGCCGGACTTGCGAATTTGTTTTTCTGTAATCCGGCAACAAAAGTAATTCAGTTGTTTGATAAGACTTCAGACGAATTTGTGAAAATTGCCAATTATTTAAACCTTGATTATTATTTGCTAAAATGTAAAACCGCTCCTCCTCCTTCGACTATACATGAGGTTATGAATAATCTTTTAGTCGATATCACTAAGTTATCAAATGTGCTTTCCAGATTAGGAATATAAATTTAAGGGTTAAAACTACACGCCTAAAAAATCGGCTTCAAATTACTTGATAACACCAAATTTTATTGAAATAAACCCTGTACTTCACCTCATATATCTCTCACTCTTCCTTTTCTTCTCTTAAGGTCACAATGGAGGGCTTAAAAGAATACGGCCTCCATTTTATAGGGTATCCGTTAGCTGGACTCACTCGGAGGCGGAGATTACAAAAATCTCCAAAATTTACACTAATGCAGAGGTTAAGAAGACGGAGAGGGAGACTGAAATGATGAGCTGTATAAGTTGACGGACTGTGGAGTAACTCAATCAAGAGGCTCAGAAATATCATTGTAAATTGAACGCGTTTGCACTGTCCTTTAAAATCCAGTTGTCAGGAGTCATAAGGATATTGTCATTTAGTTTCTATATGTGATTGATATACGATGTAAGGGCTAAACGAAATAGTTGTACGTCATGGAGAAATGATGCTCCGAGGTACTTTCATACAAAAGAGGGGCAAGAACGATTGATGAGGGAGACTTTATGGAGTTCCTCCAGATAAATCCAGACTAAAGTTATAGAAAAGTGAAACGGAAAGGAAAAAATAAATGAAGTATTTAATACTTGGTGCTACAGGGATGGCTGGACATACCATTTCACTATATTTACATGAAAGTGGTTATGAAGTAACGACTTTTTCTAGAAAG
>DASQMK010000223.1:0-4973 GCA_035645575.1 Metabacillus sp. | reverse complement strand
TGTAGCGTCGTCTTGGACCTCAGCATTTAAAAGAAAAGGCTTAAATGGTATCCCGAATGTTCCAGTTAATACTTTTTGTTTTTCATATTTTCGTTCAGTTTTTAGTGTTGGTGGAAAAATCGCACCTTCTCTTATTTCTCTTTCCCAATGTTTAGAAACTGATTTGGTGTATTCTTCCAGTTCATTTTGTTCTTCTTGTTCTTGTTGAAAATAGGTTGTTAAATCAATTTTTCTATCATCAAAAATCCAAACTCCAGGATCTAAGGTAATTTGATAATCTACCTTGCCTTTCAACAAAATAATTGAGTTCATTAAAAGCACACCCCTTTTCACGATAAGTATAAGCTTTTATGTAAACTTTGTCACATATTAGGGAATAAAAAAACTAAAATATGAGCAAAGTTGCTTCTTTAGTCGGTTTGTCCTTGCTTTTTTCTCTTATTGGCTTTAATATTAATACATAGAATAGGGTAATCGCTCGGAAACGGAGGGATTAAATTGGCGTCTGAGATTGCTGTTAATCATCGAGATAAAGCACTTGCGGTACTTAAGGCAGATGCTGATAAGATCATGAGACTGATCAAGGTTCAAATGGATAATTTAACAATGCCTCAATGTCCACTTTATGAAGAGGTTTTAGATACTCAAATGTTTGGTTTATCTAGAGAAATAGACTTCGCTGTAAGACTAGGCCTTGTTGAGGAACGTGAGGGTAAAGCATTGCTCGATACACTAGAGCGCGAGTTGTCTGCTCTACACGATGCATTTACAACAAAATAATGAACTAAAACTCAAACTTAACTTGATTAGTTTGAGTTTTTTTATCTTCACTCATTGTTTAATCGAAAATATATGTGAATATAGTAATGTTTTTAAAGGATTTTGCTCATTTATAGTAGAAGTTATAGTAAAATGAATACAACTAGATTAACGTTATGTTTCTAAGTAAGGAAGAGATACTTATGGTGAAGAAGGTATTAAAATCATATGATTATTCATTAATATTGGCTATCATATTGCTGTGTTGTTTTGGCCTTGTGATGGTTTACAGTTCTAGTATGATTACAGCAGTTGCACGTTATGGCTATGAGGCTGATCATTTTTTTCAAAGGCAAAAGCTTGCTCTTATAGCAGGGGGAATTGCTTTTATAGCTATGATGATTTTTCCATATCGGGCATTTCTAAATAGTAAAATATTAAAAATGATCGTATTTGGATCAATCGGGCTCTTGATTTCATTGTTTTTTATTGGGCATGTTGCTGGGAATGCTCAAAGTTGGATCAAAATTGGTGGTCTAAGTATGCAGCCTGGGGAGTTTGTTAAATTAAGTGTAATTATCTATTTGGCAGCTGTTTATGACAAAAAGCAAACGTATATTAACGAATTTGGAAGAGGTGTTTTACCTCCGATCATTTTTACTGGAATTATTTGCTTTTTAATCATCATTCAGCCTGACTTTGGTACGGCTTTTATAATAGGTATGATTTCATTGTGTATGATTGCTTCTTCAGGAATGAATTTAAAAAGCATGTTTAAACTTATTTCTCTTTTTCTGATATTTTGTGTATTAATGTCACCATATATTATTTTTAAAGGGTTTTTTAGTGAAGTACAATTAAATCGATTTGTTGGATTTTCAGATCCATTTGGGCACGAAGACGGCTTAGGTTATCAACTAGTTAATTCTTTTTATGCCATTGGTTCAGGGGGATTAAAAGGCTTAGGATTAGGACAAAGTGTACAAAAATATGGGTACCTCCCAGAATCTCATACAGATTTCATTATGGCAATTATTGCTGAAGAGCTAGGGATTTTTGGTGTGTTATTTGTGCTTGTCCTATTATCGTTTATTGTTTTAAAGGGGTTTGCAGTTGCGCGTAAATGCCAGGATCCCTTTGGAACTTTATTAGCAGTAGGGATCGCAAGTATGATTGCTATTCAATCAATGATAAATCTAGGTGGTTTGACCGGATTAATACCCATTACAGGTGTTCCACTCCCGTTTATTAGTTATGGAGGATCTTCCATATTATTATTGTTAATCTCAATGGGACTTTTAGTTAATGTTTCGATGTTTACAACGTACAGAGATACGTATCAAAAACCAGTTCAATCCGAACAGCCAGAACCAACTAATCTAAAAACAGTTTCAGTTAAAAGGAACACATCTATTCGATAAACAAAAGAAATGGACATATTCACATTTGAATATGTCCATTTCTTTTGTTGTTTTATAAAGGGATGCTAAGTATTAAGTAAAATGTTGATCATTAGTTGAGCTTATTTCAGCATTAATATTACTTCTGCTTACAAGTAACAGGAAGTAGCTAAGTAGTCCAAATAAACAGGATATGATTAGGGCATGAGCTAGTGATACATATAAATTTAATCCAGTTAGGACGACCAATGCACCGGAAGTAACCTGCATAGAAACTAATATGAAAGCTATAATCCAACCCCAATAGATAACCTTTTGGTTTTTATGATATTTAATGGCGCGCCAAGCTGTATATGTGATCCATATAAAAATGATAGCTGCAGCCATTCGGTGTCCCATTTGAATCCATTCATGTAAGGTCGTAGGAAAACCATTAGCTCTACTGCTACACACTGGCCATTTAGGACAGGCAAGGCTTGCCCCTTTATGTCTTACATAGGCACCGGTATATACGACAATATACGAATAAACAATAATTCCGACCATATGGAACTTCATAGTTTTGTCAATTATAAGCGCTTTCGAATCAAATTTTTTATCAACCTCAAAAATTAATAATGTCAAAAGCAACACAGATGCAAAGGAAATAAGTGATATTCCGAAATGGAGAGCGAGTACAGCATCAGATTGTCCCCACATAACAGCGGCCGCTCCAATCAATGCTTGTAATACTAAGAAAAAGATAGATAGAACAGCTAAAAATTTCGTTTCTCTTATATGGCCGATTTTTCGCCATGACCATATGGAAAGTATGAGAACGGCTATTCCAGCAAGTCCACTAACAATTCGATGACTCAATTCTATTACAAGTTCAAAAGTAATATTACTTGGAACTAGCTCACCATGGCATAAGGGCCAAGAATCTCCACATCCTGCACCTGACTCAGTTTTTGTAACAAGGGCTCCTCCAATTAACACTAACAACATAATAATTGTTGTGAAAACGGCGAACCATTTAAGAGCACGTTGCAAAATGTTCACCTACTTATATAATTGGTATAAATAATAGTAAATACTCATCGTATAGTACACAATGTAGAAGAAAAAGACAATAAATTCATGAAAAAGTTCACAAAGTTATTAGATATTTTTGTTAAGCGCTTTAAAATGCTTGAATAGTTAATAATAAAGAAAGAAAAAACATTATGAAAATTTATTAAAAATTTTACTTTATTGGAAAGAAAGGGTTGAATAATTAAAAGGAGTTTGCTAGAACTAGATATGTGTTCGCTTTTCGACAGAAACTATTTATTTTTAAAAGATTTGACTGAGAAAATATGTTAAAATAGGGTAGCTTAAACATATGACGATTATTTGATTAGAATTTGGCCTTTCACAATTTCGACAAAAATACTTCATAAATTATTCACAATTGATGGAAGAATTATGTTTTAATATCAAGTAGACCGTTTTTAATTCATCAATTTTTTAGTATCATAAGATGTAGAAAATTAGTATGTTGGAACCGCCTTCATAAAAGTCTGTCTACTATAGTTAAGTACAACTAACATTTCTAGTAAGATAGTTTTTGAAAAGAAAGAATTCACTCCATAGGAAGTGGATAGTGAAGGGGTAAGGAGGTAATAAGTTGGCTGATACAAAAATTTTGGATGATGCAGCTGTCAAGCAGCATTCAAATGATATACACGAAACAACTTTATGGAAAGATTTCCTTGCACTTATTAAGGTGGGGATCGTAAATTCCAATGCAATTACTACGTTTACTGGTATATGGCTAGCCCTTTATTTTAGTGGTAAAGGCTTTATAGCTAATATAGATGTTGTATTATTTACTTTAATCGGTTCTTCTCTTGTGATTGCTGGTTCATGTGCGATCAACAATTATTATGACCGCGATATAGACCACTTGATGGAAAGAACAAAGGAAAGACCGACTGTTACTGGAAAAATGAATCCATTACATGCATTATGGATAGGGATATTTTTGTTAACAGTGGGATTCGCCCTCATGCTTATGACAACATTAACCGCAACTATTATTTCGATGGTTGGAGTTGTCACATATGTATTCCTCTATACGATGTGGTCAAAAAGACTTTATACAATTAATACGGTAATTGGTAGTGTATCAGGTGCTGTACCGCCATTAATCGGTTGGGCGGCAATTGATTCTAACTTAAGTATTATGGCCTGGGTGCTGTTTTTAATTATGTTTATCTGGCAACCACCGCATTTTTTAGCATTGGCAATGAGAAGAACAGAAGAGTATCGTGCTGCGAAAATTCCAATGCTACCAGTTGTACATGGGTTTGATGTTACGAAACGTCAAATCATGGTATGGATTGCTTGTCTTTTACCATTGCCATTCTACTTATATGAATTAGGTATTGGTTTTTTAACCCTAGCAACTGTGTTGAATATAGGGTGGATTGTACTAGGAGTAAAAGGATTTAAAAACAAAGAGTTGGAAATAAAGTGGGCAACAAAAATGTTTGTTTATTCTATTAACTACTTAACAATTCTGTTTGTATCAATGGTTCTTTTTACCATTGTTTAATTATTAAATTCTTTCTTAATAAGAATTTATTTATAAAGAGTTCCTGTATTTCTAATGATAGGAATTTTAAATTATTGAAAGAGGGGTTTGATTTAGCTATGAGAAAATGGCTGACAAAGTGGCGTCTATTTTCATTATTTGCATTAATGACGCTTGTCTTGGCCGGCTGTGGTGAACCGTTTCTTTCCACGCTTAAGCCTGCTGGTGAAGTAGCGGATATGCAGTATGACCTGATG
>DASQMK010000222.1:0-4553 GCA_035645575.1 Metabacillus sp. | reverse complement strand
CTTAGTTTTTCTTATACTAACCTCCACAGAATTTTTATACCTTCTGATAGTAAAAATAAATTAAGTGTCCTCTTTTCAGTACAAAAAGCCCTTGGCACTCGTGAAAAGTGCCAGGGCTATTTTTCTATATTGTCCATTGATCATGAACAACTGCGACAAGCTTCCACTCACCTATTTGATCTTTTTCAAATACGAGGTTTAATGCTTTCCAGTCCATATTGTCATATTCCTCTGTTCCTTTAACATAGTACTCAACCACATGTGCATCAGGGAAGAGCTCTTTTATATTTTTTAGAGTATTTCCCCTTGGTTCTGTCGGGTCTAGGACCACTTCATCTGCTTCATGGTAATTAGCATCATAAACAAACTCAGAATAATACTCATGAGGTGTAAGCTCAATTGGTTCCCCGCTTCCATCTCTCGTCCCCCATGTCTTTTTTTTCTGGGATTGAAAAACTTCAACTACCTCTTCCTTCTTAAAGGTTACAGCATCTTTTTCAATATGAGCATATGGAGAAAACATTACACCCTTGTCTTCATGAACATAGTTTGTAAGTTCTTCCGCATTTTTGGCTTTTAAAAGTGAAATTACTTTACTAGCCTCTTCAAGCACCGTTTCTTCTTCAGATTTTTCAGGCTCATTTTCATTCATATCTTCTTCAGGATTTGTTTCCTCTGTTTCCTCTGTTTCCTCCGCTTGTTCCGGTTGCTCTTCATTCATTGCTTGACAGCCTGACATTAGAATAAGGCCAAAAAGAATAAAAGCATAAATTGTTTTTTTCACTTTAGCCCTCCTCATTGATTTTGTACTGTCCATTTTGCACGTTTTGCATAAAAATTATTACCTTATTTTAAAAATAGCTCTCAATACCCAAATATTGGTTTTTGCTCAAAATGAGAAAGTACTCAATCACCAAGACTATTTTCAAATACTTTGTTCTTAATTAATACGTATTTGCATGGTTGATTGCAGCTACAGGATGCTCGCTTTCCGTGAGCGTGCGGTGAACCTCCTCAGCGCACAACGTCTGCAGGGTCTCACCAGTCACGCTGCTCCCACAGGAGTCTCGCCCCTTCCGCTTCAATCAACCTAAATAATTTTTGTTTATAGAATGCAAAGAATTAAAATAACTTAGCTATACTCTTATTTAAAACGATCCAAAACCTTGTCTTTATAAAAGGATGAAGCTGGAGAATTAAATGCATTTCTCTTTTTCATTAACGTTTCAATCTGGATTTGTTTTTCTCTTTTTTTGTGTTTTAACTCCTCGGATTCTTTCGTATCATCACATGCAAGAAGAAGATCATCGATTGAGCTGATGTCTTTTTTTAGTTTTTCAACATCATCAAGCATATTTGAATTTTTTAATACTTTGTACGCCACTCGCAACTCTTCTGGAATATGAGACATATCATCCAATTTCAATGGTTTTCCTTGACCAGGCAGATTGTCAAATTCACCTTCTTCAATCGCTTTTTTTATCCTATCCTCAGCTATTATTGAAAAAAGATCCATTTGTTCTCACTCCTTATTTACTATTTTTGTAAAATACTAAAAATCTCATTGTATTTCGTGTCCCGAAAGAGTATGATGAGTACGGTAGAAATTAAGAATTGAGGTTTTCAATCATGAGAATTAAAGACTGGGATACAAACCTTAAAATACGTTTGTTTGGTGAAGCATTAATGAACATCACCTATTGGATGTTCTTTCCTTTTTTAGCGATTTATTTTGCCGGCGAGTTTGGCAAAGAAAAAGCTGGTTTCTTTCTTATTATATCGCAAGTGTTCTCAGTTCTTGCAAACTTAATGGGAGGATATTTCGCTGATCGGTTTGGGAGAAAAACAATGATGGTTCTTGCATCATTTGGTCAAGGAATAGCCTTCATTATTTTTGCTTTCTCTAATTCTTCTTGGCTTGAATTACCGATTTTAGGTTTTATTTGTTTTACTTTTGCAGGAATTTTTGGTGCCTTCTATTGGCCAGCTTCACAAGCTATGGTCGCTGATGTTGTGGAAGAAAAGCATCGAAGCAGTGTTTTTGCTGTCTTCTATACATCTATTAATATAGCTGTTGTCATTGGACCAATTTTAGGAGCCATTTTCTATACTGAGCATCCATTTGAAGTATTACTAGCAGCTGGGATTATCTGTATCTTCCTTTCTGTTTTATTAGCAAAACAAACAAGAGAAACAGCTCCTACTTACAAAACAAGTACAAATAGGCAAGCTGCTAAATGGTACAGCACGATCGTTAACCAGGTTCAGGATTATCAAATAATTTTTCGTGACAAAACATTTTTACTCTATATCATAGCAGGAGTTCTCGTTGCACTAACCTTTATGCAGCTAGACATGATTCTCCCTGTTTATATTACAGAAACAATCCATAAACAAGAGCTGTTTTCGATTGGCAATTGGTCTTTAACTCTAAACGGTGAGCAGGTTTTTGGAATTATCTTATCTGAAAATGGCTTACTTGTTGCCTTATTAACCATTATCATCACAAAGTGGATGACTAAATATAAAGAAAGAAATGTCTTTATCCTCTCTTCTATTGTATATGGTATTTCCATGATTGTATTCGGATTTACAGAGTCTATATGGTTATTTATCATGGCTATGGCTATCTTTACTCTTGCAGAGCTCATGACCGCAGGAATGCAGCAAACATTTGTGTCAAAGCTTGCTCCAGAGCATATGAGAGGACAGTATTTCGCTGCAGCGAGCCTGCGTTATACAATTGGCAGAACGATTGCACCGATCGCAATTCCGATGTCGTTATGGTTTGGCTATCAAGTTACATTCTCCATTCTCGGTGCATTTGCATTTTTTAGCGGCTTTTTATATTATGTTATGTTTCAAAAGGCACAAACGAAATCGATAGAGCAAGCAGAGGCAAATTAGAAAGAAATAGAGAGTATGAGAAAAAAATTTTCTTCTCTCATCCCCTTCATGAAGCTCTTTTAAGAAATTCATAACGATTCACCCCTTTTCACTGCTTTTTATAGATGTTACAATGGCACCACAAAACTTAAAATAGCTTCTATTCCTTATGGAGTAGAGGCTATTTTTGTCCTGTTTGCAAGAGATAAAGTAAGTTTTACTTCAAAAAAAATAAGCTGAAAGGGTGATTTCAATGCATTACGGAAGCAAGGGATGGTATGTGCAAGAGCTGAAGAAATTAGGCGTTCGCCGTCATGAAGAGAGAAAACTCGAAAGCTATAAAAAGCATTTTCTAGCTAACTTACTAGAAAAACATTCAAAGTAACTAAATAGAATTAAGGGTGACTCCCAGGATATGCTTCCAAGAGTCATCCTTTGTTAATAAGGGCGATTCTGATAAAAATAATTTGGCTTTACAACCGTGTTGTCATAGCTTTTGTGAAAGATATGGGTCGTTGTTGGTGATACAGGTGGAATAAACCATGTCCAATCACCAGTAAGATGCCTACAGCTTGCATGCTCATTTTGTTCAAAATACTTGAATTGTTGTGCAGCTGTATGGTGATCAACAATACTAACCCCTGCTGTTTTAAACGAGTATAAAACAGCAACATTCAATTCTACTAATGCCCTATCTTTCCAAAGTGTTGCATGTGTTCTAGTATCTAAATTCATCAGTGAAGCTACCTTTGGCAAGAGGTTATAACGAAATGAATCAGCAAGATTTCTTGCACCAATCTCTGTTTCCATATACCATCCATTAAAAGGTGCAGCGGAGTACACGATCCCGCCGATTTCCAACATCATATCTGAAATAATCGGAACTCCATACCATTTAATTTGTAAATCTGTAAATCCTTCTATATCTGGATGTATAATAGGTACTTCTAAAATATCCTTTTTTGATAAAGATAGCCACTTAGGACTGCGACCATTTAGCTGAATAACTAAAGGTAAAATATCAAATTGGGTGCCTTCCCCTCTCCATCCTAGCTTTTCACACTGTCTTGTAAAATCTAAAGAGGCTGGATCACCGATAACTCCATGTTCTGCTTCATAACCTGCATAACGAATTAGCTGGTGATTCCATATACGTAAACAATCGTCTCTTCCCAACGAAGGCTTAAAGATCGTAATTGTCGGTCTAATTTTACCTGAGTTTACAGCAAAAGCAATATGGTGCTGCAAAGCTTCGAATACATCCTCTTCTGAATCTGCTTTTCGTTCATCAAAAACGATCAAGGAGTTCCAAAATAGTCTTCCAATACACTTATTGCTATTTCGCCAAGCCATTTTTGCACCATGCTCTAGCTCTTCACATGTATGTTCATAATAGCCTGCTTCAGCTATCTGCTCTTTTACATCCCTTATCCTCAACTCTAGCTCATCATTTGATTTACCAAGTTCATGATAAGCGGCGTTTAGAAATTTTATCGCCTCTTCTTCTAGTTGTTCAGTGTTTGTAACTAATTCGGTCACCTCTTATGATCTTTTTGCATTCTACTTCTTCTAGTTTTTATATTTAAGCTCCCAGAGTTGTTTTAACACAGGCATCTCTTCCATTTCTTCATCTGATACATGTTCCCATTCTACCCCACTAGATTTTT
>DASQMK010000221.1:0-6767 GCA_035645575.1 Metabacillus sp. | reverse complement strand
TTATCATTGATCAGTAAGTCACCTACACTTTGTAGGTATGTACTTTTTGGTACGTGGTGTGGATAGTGTCTTTCTAGATGACTCTTAAGATCAATCGCTACTCGCTCCGAGACTACATTCCCCAAAACAGCTAGCCAACTTATCCAAAATTCGGAGAAGCATTTTGTATTTTTGTCTTGCTTTTTATCTTTTGAACTTTTACTTTTGGCAGCGAATATGGAAAACGGCTTGGCAAGGAAGTTGTTACCTATTGTCAAATGACAAAAAAAAATAAATCAAATGACAATAGGTAAGCGACACTTTTGTATAGCTGAATTATGGATTCCGTATTGTATAAGTTCCTATCTGCCGGAGATTATTCATCTCAATGATTCTACTAGTCGCAACTTGCCCTTGACTGGTTCAAACCGTTCCACGTAGAACGATTTTACTTGTGAATCTATCTTACAGGTATATCTACCTCAAGTCTTCCTAAGCCTAACCGTTAATGGTCGTTAGCACCATTCATGTACGAGTAATTGATAGGAAAAGTACCCTTTGTACACTATTTCGAATTTATGCAATGGCTCGAACACACCTGACCAGTTTTGTTTATAGTCCTGTTAATGGGCAACCAGGACTGGATACTTCCTAAAAAAGACAATACTTAAGAAACCTAACGTTGACTTATTTTTTTCGAAATTATAAAATAAGGTTAGGAAGTTTCCATATTTAATTGTGGGAATACTAGGATTTTAGAGACCATGTTGCGAGCATGGTCTTTTCTTATGTATTTAAACTGCTAATGATTGTTGATCTGATATTGCTTTCATGATCATTTGATTACTGTTAAGCTTGTCCTCTAACACGCTTCTCAGCGTGAATATGACTCCTGAAGAAATAACCTCTAATAGTCTTTCTTTATCGTAATCACGTAGCATTAACGCTAATAAACGGTCTATATATGCATTTAAGATAGTTGATACACTTTCACTACTATTTTCTATAGTCATTGAAATTAGATTAGCGTTTTGTTCTATTGCTTCATCAATGATGTGAGCTAGGTTACTGATATCGACTTGACCGATAACAAACTTCTTCATTTAAATCTCCCCTTTGTTTAAAATGTAGGAACCATACCATTAATGAAGTTTTTAATCTCTTCATTTGTGATTGAAAAATTATTTAACTCAGCTTCAATTTCCGAATATGCGTTTAAATAATCATCTTCAATTTCTATCTCATAAAGAAACTCACAATATTCATCCATATAGTTGTTAAGAATGAACTCTGTACGTAAAAATAACTGTTTATATAATTGTTGTATTTGGCATGTTGCATCACTTCCCACTTTTGCTGGTTGCATTTGTGTAGCCTCCCTATTTGTTGTTTGTGAACGATTGTAAAAACTCTCTGATTTCTTCCTCTGAGATGCCTGATTCAAGTGCTTGTTTTATTAAATATTCCCATTCTGAATCAAGGACATTTGACATATATACCTCCGTTTAGATATCTAGGTTATTTAATGGTGAGTGTTTTTTATGAAGCTCTGAAACGTCCTCATGCATGAATTTGACGTAGACTTTAGCCATACTAATATCAGTCCAGCCCATAATCCTTTGTAATGAGAATAAGTCACCTGAGCTCTTTACGTAGAGGCTGGCGCAGGTACTTCTAAACGTATGAGGACTACATCTAACACCCTGAATATTAGCCTTCCGTCCATATTTAACGATAATTTGATGTAGACCTCTTGGTGATAATTTCAGGTTAGTTATACTACAAAATAATTGTTCTGTTTTGGCTTCTCCACGTACTAATAACCATCTCTTCAAAGCTTTCTTAGTCACTTCTGTTATTGGTACTTTTCTCATTTGAAATGTTTTTGTATGACGTATTAATAAATAATTCTGTTCCCAATTAATATCTGATACATTAAGGTTGAGTAATTCATTTTGACGACAACCGCACTCAAGCAATACAAGACAAATAGCTCTATCCCTTATACCTATCCAAGTATTCTTTTCAATAGCGTTAAAAAATCTCCGCAATTGATCAGGTGAAAAAACTTCGATTTCCTTTTTCCTATTTTTCAACTTTTTAATTCCCTGAGTAGGATTACTAGGGATCTTTTTATTATCGTATAACCATTTAATGAATGCTTTGAGTGCTGTAAGACGAATGTTGATACTTGAAACACTAAGTTGCTTATCATTTTTCATGTAAAGAATAATGTTTTGTTCAATGTGTTCTTTTGTAAGCTCATATGGCTTTAATAAACCGAGTTGCTGTTCATTAAGATATCTTATTGCCATGCGTACTTCCTTCTCGTAGTAGAATAGTGTAGCCTCTCTCAGTCCACGTAGTTCCCCATCCTTTTGAAACATTTGCATTGCTTCTGACCAATTTTCAACATAGTCATGAGTTTGCTCATCGAGTAAATTTAATTCTTCTTCACTTAGAAATCGACTTCTTTTCTTTGGCATAAAAAAAGATCACCTTCCTATGGAATATCCTACAATTCCCTAGAAAAGTGATCGTATGCTGCTTATTGATATATCAAGGTTTTTGGAGTTAAAAGTAACAATTCCGTTGCTTTCGATCACCAAATCGTAAGCTAACATTTGTTACTTGAATCATAGAACTCCTCCAATAATAAAGGGGTTAAACCCTATTTCTTTAAAAGTTAGTATTTTTCTACCTAATATACACTTTTATGAACATGCCTATTATAATGGATAATCCTAGTGATCGCAATGGATACAAAGAAACCGTCCAAACTAATCTTCATTGTAATGGAATGATAAATAAAACACCCCTATTTAAAACGATTGAGTAGGTTACTCAAAGTGAAGGTATTCTATGTAAAAAAAGCATCCATTTGTTCCATGGATGCCTTTCCCACTCACATAGATAACGCTTTTTTTGCGAGGTTTATATCGTTGTTTAGAAGCTTTTGTAAATTATAAGATGGATAATAACCTCTTTCTAACATATAATTATAAATTCTCGCATGACTATTAACTGCTAATTGTAGTTGCTTGGCTAGAACGTTTCTTAATTCAGGTGTAGCAGTTTCAGTTATGGCTACCGCGTAATTTCTAACTGCTGTTTTAGAGAAGGCAAGTAAATCACCCGCATAAAAAGCCTTATCCATATCTCTCACTTCTTCTCCCTCACGAGGAGCTAACGGATAAAATTGTAATAATTCCTTTATATTCCTTTCAAGTTCACTTATGGACTGTAAGTAGATAGACCTTAATGTTGGACACTTTACTTTCCCTATACCCTTTTTTAGTTTTATTAAGCCAATGGAAGAAAATGCTACTAACTCATGCAACTCTAATGTTTCATGCCAAGCAAGTTGCCTCGGCTGGCGTTCCATCTCATATGGATATTGTTGATATTGTTGATAATACACAATTACTCCCCCTAAATATGTTAATCTTTATACTAATATTCAATAATGTAAAAATGGACTATTGTCCTTTCCTAATTGGGCAATTTAAGAAATTTTCTTTTTCCCTCAATCCTCATTTGCTTTTTTCACCATTATCTGTTATTCTAGTAAAGAATTATTTTTGTTCGGTCTGTAAGGAAAGAATAAGTGGTTTAAACTTTTCGCCTTTGATAATGAGCAAGGATAGTAATAAATTGTGGTAATTCCACACAGGAGGCAACAAATTATGCAACAAGGTACAGTAAAATGGTTTAATGCAGAAAAAGGTTTCGGATTCATCGAAGTTGAAGGTGGAGACGACGTATTCGTACATTTCTCAGCTATCCAAGGCGAAGGATTTAAATCTTTAGATGAAGGTCAAAAAGTTTCTTTTGAAACTGAGCAAGGTCAACGCGGTCTTCAAGCGGTTAACGTTGTTAAATTATAATTAACTCTTTTAAAAAGAAGGTCTCTTATTTAGAGGCCTTCTTTTTTTATAATCAGCAGGTATAAAAAAGCCACTCATAAATGAGTGGTCGAAGTGTTACTACAAGTATTAAATGGTTACCTCAAGCATACCACATAATCAAGAATATACCTAATTCTTCCCCAATTTATTGTTCTTTTGCTTTATCCCTTTATTTCATGTATAGTTCACCGTAAATTTGCAAACGATTTTATGTATGAATGGAGGTATTTTATTATTGTTTTCGACTCGTGGGGACGCACATAAATTGTACTTAAAGTTTAAAAAGATAGCTGATAACGGTGAACCATTACACGAATTAGGCGAATTAAGAGAGATTGCTGAAATGAAAACATTTTATGAAAAGATCGAAGCCCCTACTTTAGAGAAAATATATTATAGAATTTTAAAGGAAAAGAATGGAATGGGGATGATTCCAGTTTTTGTTTCAGCAGGTCCTTGGCTGCTATTTCTTTTCTCCAAACAACTGCAGGAGTTTTTATTTAAAAACGGAAGCATGCCTTTTTTTATTTTTATTACATTCTATTTGACGGTTTTAATCATTAGCGTTATTTTACATTTCCGTGAAAAGGCATGGGCATCGATTCATTTGACAATGATCGAACATATTCTAAAAAATCGATCCTAAGTTCATAATGTCAAAAAGCGTGCACGATGGCACGCTTTTATCAGTATGCATTACTTTTATTTTTTCTAAAAACAATGATTGAAAATATAATCCCCGTTACAATCGTTGTCATTGTTGAAATCATTGCATTTACATTTGTGGTTACAAACAATGAAGGGATATCACCATAAACAGTGTCCTCCATTGTTAAAAATAAACATAGAAACATATTATTTGCTGCATGTGCCCCAATTGAAAATTCGGAACTATTTGTTTTGATTGAAATATAGGTCCAAATAAAGCCCATTGACAGGTAATCTAACGCAACCCAAAATGCACCGTATTCCATCTCTGGGTTAAAAAAATGGAGACTTCCAAAGATCCCCCCAACGATTATTGTTAAGATAATTGGATTTTTCGTAAACTTCCCTCCCCATTGAAGAAGAAAACCTCTAAATAGTAATTCCTCTGAAGTTGTTTGAATCGGTACAAGTAAAATAACAGCAACAAATAACCAAATGAACCTCGTCATATCAAAATCATTTAAGTGGTATTCATGCGGGAAGATAGCAAAATCAAGTAACGAAAAAACAACGAGGATAATAAGAAAAACAATAAAACCATAGCCGATCTTTCCCCAATTCAGCTTAACAGCAGGTGTAATAAGCGAAATAAATCTTCTTTTTAAAATAAATTTAACAGAAATAAATAATCCTATAACTAATAAAATACTTTGAAGATGTAATAAATATAGATCAACAAGGGGATCTGTTACTAGTCCTGTTTCGATATCGAGGAGACCAGGGTTTATTATTTCACCAATGATTAAAGCGATTATGTAGGCTAATGAACCTAATATAAGCATAAAAGCTAATATAACAAGAAGGGAACTAATATATCTCTTATGTGTATTTTTCCCTTCTGTCATTTTTATAAAATTCTGATTCATCATCAATCTCCTTTTTATAAAAAGTTCTTAACTCTCTAATCTTAACATTTTTAACAGTTCTTTACATCTGAATATTTTTCTCCTACATTCATACACAAAAAAGCTATCCAATAAGATTGTTTATTTATTGGATAGCTTTTTTTGTTTTAGACATTCAAACACTTTAAACATTCTCCATGTATCATCACAAACTTTCCCAAAGTCCTCAATACTCCAATATAAACTTAAGATCGAATGGCAAAAACCCCATAAAATGATCCTCTCTTTATTTAAATCCAATTGCTCAACTAAAATGTTAATTCGTCTTTCTGTAACCTCTAAAAGATTCATAGATGGGACTTTATTTAAAAGAAATTGAATAGTATCATATTCTTTTTCTCCAATAAACCCTTTTGGATCAATTACCAGCCACTTATGATCGTTTGCAGATAATACATTGTGATGGTGAAGGTCACCATGTAACAAAAATAGTTTTTCAATTGAGCTTGTTAGCTTAGAGAATATTTCTTCACCATCAGCTAATATACTTACTGTAATTGGTCCAATCCCCTCTTTATGATGGTGGCGAATTTTTTTAAACGCTTCTTCTCTTTGAAAGATCGTTACGAATGAAGAGTTCACAGGTGGAGATTCTATCCACAATTTTTTCATTATTGAAGCCATGATCAAAGTAGCCTCTTCATCATCCGGAAGGGAATAAAGCTTCTCTCCTGGTGAAATATGTTCCAAAATCATAATGCCTTTTTCTACTTCAACATCTAGTAATTTAACCATTCTCTTACCTTGAAAATATCTTAAAGCCTCAACTTCTTGTTTAAAACCTTCTCCGTTCGGCACAACCAATTTCACAACGATAAAACTACCGTCAATTTTAACAGCCGGAGCAACAAAATTATATGACAGCTCATAAGGCTCCAAAATTTTACATTCCCATTTTTCTTCACAATAACACTTTAAGTAATCAAATTGCTGTAACCATGTTTCTCCTTTCTCCTTATGAATGGACTTAATTGTGTTGACAAAATGATCAGGTAAATAATTCATCGTTTCCTCCTATGTCCTAATGTCTATCAACATATGCTGTACATCTCTCCTATTTTCCTTTCTAAATGAAATTCTAAATTGGAGGATTACCTCCTTACTTAAACAATTAATCGAACTATGGTAAAATAGATTATCTTTACTATATGAGGAGTATCAACATGAAATTACATACTTTAATTGAATATTGTTTACTTATCTTTTTTTCTGGAATTTACTTTTCATTTCTTGGCTTTCACTCTAATGGAGTTACATTTATTATTGG
>DASQMK010000220.1:0-3465 GCA_035645575.1 Metabacillus sp. | reverse complement strand
GACAGCAGTCTTTATAGATAACATGTTTTATTTTTTCAATCTCGGTTTTATTAAACTGATACCATTTCCAATTATTAGGACCGATATTTGTTCTCATACTATCTCCTTTTTATTAGACGCTTTTTTCTATCAATTTCCCAATTGTTGAATATATGAAACTTAAAAAAATGTTTTATATGTCATTAACGAGGTATTAATTTACTAGAAGAACCTGATTTACATAGTTGGGGAAGATTATATAGATAAATGTAAAAGCTGCCGATGATTTTTTGTTTACACTATTTGGAAGTCCTTATGTGAGGTGAAAAAATGAATTTACTTTTTTTACTCATCTATTTCGGTTTAATCACAACGGTTATAGAAATTCATGTCATTTTATTTCGGTTAACAGGTCTAAAATCGGAGGTTTCAAGATTCCAGGTCATATCGATGATGACAGGTACAGGCTTTACGACTGGAGAGTCTGAGCTTATATTAGGTCATCCGATTCGTAGAAAACTAGCAACTTTTCTTATTTTGTTTGGGGCATTCTCCCTTGCTGTTATTATTTCATCTATTAGTAGTTTTCTATCGGATGAACTCAGAACGAAAGAAATTTTATTTGTGACAGGAGGGATAATGTTCGTTTTTGTTGTATTAAAGCTGGCATCGATTCAGAAGGTATTGTTCAATTTATTTAATAAAAAAATGAAGAGAAATATTGAGCTAGGTGACTTGCCAATAAGGGAGGTATTTTTAACGGATAAACAAGATTACATACTAAATCTCCATATATATAAAGATTCTAGTCTATTTCATAAAACATTTAAGCATGCAATAAAAGAACATGATCAGGTAGATATTGTTATATTGTTTATTAAAAGAGGGGAAGTGAAAATTACAAAAAACATGTATCATACGAAATTTCACGAAGGGGATCAGATTTTACTATTTGGGAATAAACAGGTAATCAAAGAGAAATTTAAAAATGATATTAAATTAATGGAAGAGGAAATGAAAAAACAGGACCACACACCAATTACTGAGTACTAGCATTAATTGATAGCGAAATTCACATATCTTCAATTTTTTATTTTCTAACCACAGACAAACCCTATTCTTTAGCTATATTAATTCTATTATCCGCTTCAACACCAACATGTAATGACTAGTTTTCTAAATTTATCTTATAATGCAGGTTTACTTTTTTAACAAAGCGGTTATAGTTCAATACGTCCGAAAGGACGACAAAAATTTCACTTTTTCGAGGAGGAATTGATAATGGCTAAAAACAATGATAGAAAAATGTCAGTAGAAGAAGCGGGTCGTAAAGGTGGGAAAACCACTTCAGAGAACCACGATAAAGAATTTTATCAAGAAATTGGACAAAAAGGTGGAGAAGCTACTTCAGAGAACCACGATAAAGAATTTTATCAAGAGATAGGACAAAAAGGTGGAGAAGCTACTTCAGAGAACCATGATAAGGAATTTTATCAAGAGATTGGTGAAAAAGGTGGGGAATCCCGCAGTAAACAACGGAAAAACGATTAATTCACTTTAATTGGTTTCACCTTAAAATAAAATGGATTAACGAACAGAAGCTTGTACAAAAAGGTACAAGCTTCTGTTTTGAGGAATGGAGTCCGCATCTATAGTTAGTTTTTCCTTTGCTATGTCGGAATTTTATGCTCTAATAGCATCTCTGCTATAGAGAGCATAATACTTGTTGATTTCGCTATAATAATACTCTAATGAATGGCGTTTTATATAATTGAAAAAAGAGGATGAAATGTTCGGTACAAATCCTTTTGCATTTTTCCAGGCTTGAAATTCAATAAGAAAGTCAATTTGTCTTTTTTGTAATGGTTCCTCTGTGCTCTCGTGCAATTTAACCAATGTTGAAAGAGATTGATCAGTTGCATGTCCTAGTTCATGGGCTAGAATGACAGCTGTGTAATCAAGGAACACATTTTTGCCTGGGAACAATAACTCACATTGTTTTTTAATTTCACCTAAATACAATGTAATAGCATGCTCTTGTAAATTGTACTTCCCGCCTATATTTCTATTTAAAGGACATCTTTCTTCGATTTTAACTTTCACTAAATTATCGGATAATTTTAGTAATTCATTAACAATATTCATAATTTTATTTTGTTCCGTCACTTTATTTCCCTCTTTAATTCTTTTGTTAAATGTATGCCGAATAGTATTAATTTATGATTTTTTCATTTCTTAGGAGTATAATAAAAGTGTCATAAACCGTAAATTAGGAATGATGATCATTTGAATCGACCAGCCTAATCAGTTGCTCAAAAATCTATAATCGTAAAACTTATTGAATTAATTATATATACGTTGAAGGGAAAAAAACAGAGAATTTTATATAAATTATTTATAAGAGGGTAATAATTTAATAAATGGGAAGAAAAAAACCTCTCCGACTTGAAGTGACCCCTAAAAGTTAGACACGGTTATTTCATTAGGCAGCTTGGGTAAAATGAGTTCGGTATTGCACCGGACTCATTTTTAATTTTGCCTTTATTCGCTTTGTATTATAGTAATCGATGTATTTTTCTAATTCTATTTTAAAGTGCTCTATACTTTCAAATTCTCTCATGTAGAGGAACTCAGATTTCATAATTCCAAAGAAGTTCTCCATAACAGTGTTGTCGTAACAGTTTCCTTTACGAGACATACTTTGAACTATCCCTCTTGATTCAAGTGCGTGACGATATTTCTTCATTTGATAATGCCAGCCTTGATCTGAATGCAGAAGTAGCTGGTGGATCTCAGGTAAACGTTCGAAAGCCTTCTCCAACATTTCTGAAACAAGAGAATAGGTTGGTCTAGAACCAATTGTGTACGTGATTATCTCCCCATTAAATAAATCTAAGACAGGCGATAGATAAAGTTTCTCACCGAATAATTTAAATTCTGTAATGTCTGTTACCCACTTTTCATTTGGGGTATTTGCGCTAAAATGGCGGTCTAAAATATTCAGTGCAATTTTACCGACCGAACCTTTATAAGATTTGTATTTTTTCATGCGTACCATACACTTTAACCCTAGTTTTTCATAATCCGTTGAACCTTCTTGTGATTCACTTTTTGTCCACGATTCGCAAGTTCATCACGAATACGGCGATAGCCATAACGCCCTTCATGTTCTTCATAAATTGCCATTATTTCCACTTTTAGAACGGCATCAGGCTCTAGACGATTCATACGTTTCACTAAATCATAGTAAGTGCTACGTGGAATGCCAGCGAGTTTTACGAGTGCTTTCACCGGATATTTATGCCTTAATTCATAGACTACTTGCGCTTTGTCTTTTTTGGTGATTTTTTCTTGATTTGAACTAAGGCATTCAACTTTTTTTAAATACTCGTTTTCCATTTCAAGTTGTTTAATACGTGCTTCCAGTGTCTCAACTGACCCTTCAAGTGGTGTGGATTTTGTTTGTTTTTTCGTATCTTTTTTCAT
>DASQMK010000219.1:0-6584 GCA_035645575.1 Metabacillus sp. | reverse complement strand
GGGATTAACTATTGAATAATTTCTATACTCAAAATCTTAAAACTGCTAAAGCTTGTTGTGAAATACAGGTAAAAAAACGCACAACAAAGAAAAAGGGAAAGGAAGAAAAAGAGATGAAATGTGATTGTTGTTGTGTACCTGGTTGTCACAAGAATCAATGCAGTAATATGAAAAAGCTTGATAACAAAAAAGGATTGTTAACCGAATTTGATTCCGATGAATTTAACCAAAACCAAAAACCGAGCCCGAGCCCTAATTTGATTACTCTTGCCAATACGGACCTTTGTATTGAGGATAAGTGTGACCATATTTTGTTGAATACGGCAATAAATTGGGTTCCGGACGGTACTATTAATATTAATAATATAGGATCCTTAGCAATTCCTTTTGCGGTTCGAGCACGATTTACCATTTGGAGAGGGAATCCTTTTAATCCTAGCCGAGGAGCCACGCCACTTTGTTCCTTCATTGATTCTGCTCCACTTCTAGCAGGGACCTTAGCTGTTGGTCCAAGTGGTGGTAGTAGTGGTGGTCTTGATATCTCTCTAACAGGAGCTTCATTTGCCGCGATTACCACAGATTTCAAGTGCGTAGATCAACATCCAGATTGCGGTCTTGTTGAATATTTTCTGACTGTGGATACAGACATTCTTCCGAATGCTACTGATCTCCCAGCAGGTATTACTGGTATAAAAACTACAGCTGTAACGTTTACGGCTATGGAAATCAAAAAAAATGATGACGATTGCTGTTAATTGATCTGTAAACAATCAATTTTTCTCTTACCTTGTTTCCGTAGTAGGAATTCAGCTAAGATAAGTGTAAAAATGGGTCATAAAGTTACATTATTACCAAACGTTGATTTAATCGAATTGTTCCATAAAAATAATAAAATTTGACAAAAAATACTAAATACCTTCTTTTTTGGATAAAATTAGAAAAAATCTTTTATTTGGATAAGAAAGTGGATAAATATCACCCTATTTATTAATCTTAAAGACATAGTTTCGGTTGCCTTGATGGCAACCCTTTAACCTTTAAGGTAATAACGAAAAAATATAAAATTTAGTATTTAAAAAAGAGACGAATTGCTATTAAACAATAGTGATAATAGAAAGATATTTGTAAAAGTGGTTTGAATCTTTGATATGACTGGGTTTATTGGGCTTTTTGGGGTGTCACCTTTTCGTGACACTTTTAAGTGTTTTTGTCACCTTTTCGTGACACCCAAATAATTCCAAACAGCAAAAAAGATCGTATCATTTTTCAGATACGATCTAAAATCTTTATTAAAAAAATCTTGCAGGTAAACTTACCTTTTTACCATTCTGATCTTTAAGATTTTTTAAAGAGTGTTGAAATAATCTCATGGTTAGCTTGTCCAGTTGGACATTATTTTTTCTAGGTGCACAAATCATAATATAAGGGTTCACAATCCACGTTCTAGGGCTTACAGTTCTTCCATTTTCAATGATCTGACCTGCCCCTTCAGGATTAAGTAAAATCTCTTTATCTTTTAAACCATTCATAATAGCAGACGTTTTTTGTCTTGATTTACCGATCATTTCGGCAATCTCTGAAACTGTTGCAGCTAGGGGGCTATCAAGTTTCACTTTTAGTCATTCTCAATAAAACGGGTGACCCTTAGATTCATATGATTGCTATGCTTGTGTGTCCCCCGTGGAGAAATTTCTTCAATCATGCGACGTATTGACATCTAAAACGGAATGGGGTTTTTATTCAATGTTCTTAAGGGGCAACAAAGACAAACGAAACTGGTTCCTTAGTTGACTTGGTTTTGGAGGTAGGTGAGAATGGCAAACGAAACTCTATTTTGTTAGTGTTCTTGGGTTTTCCTTCAGGAAAAGACAAAGAACTCTCAAAATAGTAGTTGAGTTGAGCTTATCGGCTGCTAACAAAAATAAAGGAAACTGGAAGCTTAGTTGAGTTGGGTTTGTTGCCCCCAATTTGCGTATGCAAATTTTCCTTTTAGGCTCTTAAGGTTTTTGGTGTTATATTTTTAAGGTTTTAACGCTCCGAGGCCTCCGTGAAGCGAAGGGCTGATACATAGCAGCTGTAGCCGATATGCGAAGCAGGGAGGCGTATAGATGCATGTAGGCGCGCTGAGTAGGAGGAACTGCGGTGGTTTACGGATAGTTAGGAAGCGTTCTTTGCTTCCTTATTAGCCGTGCCATGAGCCCTTAAGGGGTTAAGGTCCTTGAGGCCCTTATGTCGGTTAATAACGATTGTTCAAAAAGGGGAAGATTAATCATTTTCTTACTAAACACATTGGTTTTACATTTCTCAAAATAAAATCCATTGTGTAATAATGTACATAAGAATTTAGAAATTATCTAACGGTTAACGAAAGGGGAAGGGCATGGGACATAAAGACAAATTGAATAATAAAGGAGATAAAAACAAAGATTTGTTACTTAATATATTTGGCTCAATGCCTCCAAAAGAAAATAAACCTATGAAATGGTCTGATATTAGAAAAAATGCAAGACAAGAATCACTAAGTACATGTAAATGATCTTCTGTAATCTAAAGCGCAAAGGGGTCAATAAAAAGAGAAGGGTATTAAATTTTATTAAAAGTCAAGAAAATGTTTAAAATCTCATATAATTAAGTATCCGAATTAAATGTCACACATTTTATAAGCCAAAAGAGAGGATAGATGAAAAGGTTGAAAATGCCTGTATTCATCTATCCTTTTTTGTAAAACAAATGACCTCATTTACTACAACAACATTAAGATTTACTACAATAAAATAAGAATTTTGTTATTCAACAAAAGCGCTTAGTTTGTTGAAGATCCTTATTCATCGAATGCCTGTTAGCGAAAGAATACGGTATATATTATAAATGCTAATATCAATACTTGAATAAGGATACCAGTTCCTTTCCAGCCTAAACCACCAACTAAATCGGACAATCCTCCACCGTTAACACTTCCAGCAGGATTTCTTTTTAATTCTTCTTGACGCATACTCTCTCTTCTTGTCTCAGGATTTTCTCTTTCTTCACTCATATTGTCTCCTCCCTGTTATAGTTACGAAAAACAACACAATTAGTTTCAGTCTTATTCAAGAACAGCACACTATTGTTGAATAAGCTGTTTTAAAATACGTCTGTTACAATTCCTTCTTCAACTCCAAGTCGGATGAGACCTTCATAAGGATCTCCAGTAATGTCTAAAAGTTTACAAAATGCTAGTTCTGTCTTGTATCCTTGTTTTTTAAGGTTTATTACTTTCTCTTTAAGATTAGGAACTTTTTGCAACAGTTTATGTTCAATAACCATATGGAGATAAGCATTTTGCTTATGTACAGGTTGAGCTTGACCAAACAATTCAAACTCAAAATTATTAAAGACAAAGTTTGCTTTAACGACTTCTTTTCCTCTTATAGTTGTTCTTTTTATCGTAAAGTTGTCTTTATTATTGTATAAAGTTTGTAGCTGTTCTGCAAAATGCTCTAACTCCTGTACTTCCATAATAATGTCTAGGTCTGACCCCACGACATCTATACCTATGGGGAGAGTTCCACATAGAATGGGATTGTAGGTACTCAACTCATTAAAAATATTCAGTTCCATAATTGCTGAATAAGCGTCTTGTTGCTTTTTATTGCCTGTTTTCATCCCTTCAAATAAATCAATCAACAAATCATCACCCTCAACCTAAAGATATAAACTATTAAAAAACGTCTACTAATTTAAGAATAGCGCCCTAAAATGGAAAATGAGCGCTTATCCCTTGTTCGAGGATAGCGCTTGATTTTGGAAGATTTTACATCTATATATAGTTAATATATTCTTTCATTGAGAATCTTTAATATAGGTTCATTACATTTTTCTCTACTATAGAAATACTCATCCTTTCCAATAGGACCTAAGATTTTAGGATGTTTTGTTTCGTCTTTTTCAGTTGCTATAACAAGGGTTGCAGCAAAATTTTCATTATCTACAGTTGTCTCATGAAATATTCCTTTTTCAACTATATAGAAATCTCCTTTACTATGTGTAGTACTACTTTTGAGACTACATGTTAATAATACTTCGGTTGGACTTAGTAATGAACCTCCATTATTATATTGGGCTTCATATGTTCTATATAAATGACCATTACCACTTCCTACCTCATAAATATGATTGGTAACAGTACCGGTCAAGATAAAACTATTCACGTTAAAGATATGATCATGGATTGGCATATGGGATAACTGAGTATTTCTAAATCCATCTAACCAAACATGTAACCTTAAATCGCCAATATTAGGGATATAACATAGTTTAGAATGAACAAACCCTAATGGATGCCAATTAAAAATGATGTGATTACTATTTTGATTTAAATATTTTTTAAAGTTATTAGCAATTTGTTCGGGTGATTCCTTTTTTAATAGTTTATTTGTTAGAAGTTTTAATTCAGTATCCATATGGATTTTCTCCCTTTTTTACCATTTCAGCTATATCATTAAAATCATCATCATCCAGCGTACTTATATCCAATCCTAAAGAAGTAATAAAATTCCTTATTTCTTCTCCGTTTAACTCATTAAAGGGGATACCTTTTACATTTACATTAAGTATCTGACTTTGACTTAGGCTTAACCTTAAATCCTCAAGATAAGATTTGAAAAAGAATGTATCTTTTTCACACATTAGAGCTGGTTCACTAGTATCTTCTTTTGTTATTACAAGTAGCTTGGTTGATAAGTCAATCCTAAACATTGAATAATGGTTGATAAGTCCTATGGTTAAATCCAACAACGGCTGCTCTCTTTTCCAAATATGCAGATAGCACAGTTGCAAAAATTTCCTTTTTTAATTTTTTTAAGTCCCAAGTTTCTTTAATACCGGACCTAACTCTATTTCTATAGTTTACATAATTTGTACAGACAATATCATTATCAGGGTTAATCAATATTAAGACTATTTTTTTTGAGAAGTTTGAGAATCTAGCATCAGTAGCCAATTGAGGGATTGTTTTTGATCTTGTGAATCTTCCAGTACCCCCTGCGAACCAATATTCATCAGTATCTCTCGCTTTTTCTAAATAGTCTTTAATTTCTTTTGGTTCAATTATTTCCATCTGTGACCTTTTCACTACACGAGGAGTAAGCCAAAATGCAAGAGAAGCAATAATTACAGTACTAACACCTGTAGAAAGTAAGGCATCTAAGATTGTATTAATGATAATGACGTGTTCTTGGTTTAAAAACGTGGAAATTTTAGGGATTAACATTAACCTTATTAATAATAAAAGTATAATTAAAATTCCTGTTATAAAGAAGAAAACTTTTCTTGCATATTTTGATAATAGTATTTGTTCCATAAATCCTCCAAAGAAAAACAATTTATTATTATATAGCTTTCTTGCAATGTAAATTGAAAAGTTAGTTATATTCTACCATTAAATTGAAAAACACTATTCAACAATATGGCCCGATTGTTGAAGAAAGGTAGAGATGATTCATTATATTGTTGAAGCAATAATGCTCAACACTTCATGTTGTAGTAGTAAATGAGGTCATTTAAGAGGTCTAATAAACAAAAAAGTACACCACTATATATCAGTAATGTACTAATTATCATATAATGTGTGACATTAAAGATAAGTTGCTGTTCTTCTAATAAAAACATACATTCACTTATCTTTAATTTTACAAAGTACCCTTCTCTTTACTATTACACTGTTTGAACTCTATTCCTTAGATTAAATTTCATAACAGCATTTTGGACCTGCTTTGCTATTGCCTTACCTAGATTGACTGGAACAGCATTGCAATTGACTCTTGCATAGCTGACAAACTTCCTTTGAATATAAAGTTGTCCGGTAAACTAAACAATCTACAACATTCTCTAATAGACAAGATTCTATTTTCAGTTGGGTGAAGCAACATGGCTTTTCTTGGATTCACAATCGTAATAGAAGGTTTATCCCATTCTAATCTTTTATACATATCACTGTGTTGTCCTTTAGGTCTAATCTCTTCTGGAATATCCTTAACATTTCCACCTTGTTGCACATGTTTAATTCTTTCCATCGTTATAGGTTTCGCTTTTGAATAATCCTGTTGATTTGGTATAAAGGGATTTAAGTTTTGAAATGCCTCTCTTACAGTCTTAAACAATCTTTTTGTTAAGCTCGGTTTTGGGAGCTCAATCTTTTCACCTAAGCGACTTCCAATAATAAAAGCTCTCTTTCTATCCTGTGGATCTCCAAACTCTGCTGAAGAAATAACACCTTTTGTTATTTGATATTCACTTAATTCCTATATATGTACGTTCTGAGAAGGGACAGGATCATCAAAATTTAGAAAATCGGTTATTTCTAGTTGTTGGAATGAATCACCAACGGCCATTCTTAGTTGATTTCTAGTTAATCGGATTTGAGCTTTACGTTTAACATTTAAGATCTGGCGAATATCGGTAATGTTTGATGATTTAGTAGCTTGCTTTCCATTGAGCTTTTCATTAGAAGTGTTTTTGTTATAAAAAAATTCCTCTATAGATTTGCTAAAATGTCAGATTTGTAAAATAATAGAAATAAGGAGGTGGTATAAGTGGGACTACAT
>DASQMK010000218.1:0-14476 GCA_035645575.1 Metabacillus sp. | reverse complement strand
CTGGGTATTTTACAGCAACCATATTATTAGGCTCGGAAGGTGTGATGTCTAATTCCGTAATTTTTTTACCACATAATAAGTGAGTAGCATGCTTAATAATAGGAATTCCTGTTACTTTACTAATGATTGGCGCTGTTCTACTTGCTCGCGGATTCACTTCAAGAATATAAATGGTGCCACCATTCACTAAAAACTGAATATTCATGATCCCACGGTAATTTAGCCTTTTCACTAATGAACTTGCATATTTTGCAATCACCTGTTTATTTTCATCTGTCAGGTGCTGAGAAGGAAGAATGGCTAAGCTATCTCCTGAGTGAACACCAGCAGGCTCAACATGCTCAATATAAGTTGGAATAAAAGCATCGTGGCCGTCTGAGATAAGATCAATCTCTCCCTCAAGCCCTTGAACGAACTGATCAATTAGAACCGGATAGATCATATTTGTATTTTCTGCAAGCAACTTCTCTAAAGTTTCTTCATTATGAACAACGACCATACCTTTTCCACCGATCACATATGATGGTCTTAGAAGCATTGGGAAACCTATTTCTTTTGCTCCTTTTAATGCTTCCTCTGCATTGTTCGCTGTTAATCCAGCAGCATGAGGGATCGATAATTCATCTAATAAGTGATAGAACTTGTCACGATCCTCTAGCCAATCCAGTGTCTCAGTATCTGTTCCTAGTAGCTTTACTCCAGCAGATTCTAATTGTTCTGCAAGGTTTATCGCCGTTTGTCCACCATATTGGACTATAACAGAATCAATTCCCTCTGAAGCAACAATATTTAGTACATGCTCAAGTGTAATTGGTTCAAAGTACAGTCTGTCTGCTGTTTCAAAGTCAGTACTAACTGTTTCCGGATTATTATTAATCATAATGGCTTCATAGCCTAATTGCTTTAGAGCCTTAATTCCATGGACAGCACTATAGTCGAATTCAATTCCTTGGCCGATACGAATTGGTCCTGATCCAATAATTAGGATCTTTTTGTTATCCGATAATTGTGGCTGCTCATTTTCACCAAAGTATGTTGAATAAAAATAGTTTGTACGAGCTTCAAATTCTGCTGCACATGTATCAACATATTTATATGATGCTTTTACTCCTGCGTTAAGTCTTACTTTTCTCACTTCTGCTTCAGCTGCATGTAGTAAGAATGCGATTGTCTTATCTGAAAATCCTTTCTCCTTTATCTTAGCAATAAATTCAGCATCAAGTGTTGAGACGGTTTTTTCTTGAATTTGCTTTTCTAAATCAATGATTCGTTGGAAGATCGAAAGGAAATAAATATCCATTTCTGTTTGATAGTGGATTTCTTGAATCGAAACCCCATTTCTTATTAGCTCCATCACGGCAAAGAAGCGACGATCATCTGTTTGATTCATTAACGTCTTTAACTCATCAATAGATAAAGCTTTCAACTCTGGTAAATGTGTGCCAATATTGTCTAACTCCAATGAGTCACAAGCCTTTTGAATAGCAGCTTCAAGATTTCGTTCGATCGCCATAACTTCGCCTGTGGCCTTCATTTTTGTTCCAAGCTTACGATCTGCTTTATTAAACTTGTCAAAAGGCCATCTTGGGAATTTGACGACAACATAATCAAGAGCTGGCTCAAAGCTGGCATACGTACTCATCGTTAAAGGATTTTTTAATTCCTCTAATGTATATCCTACTGCAAGCTTTGCAGCAATTTTAGCAATTGGATAACCAGTAGCCTTTGATGCTAAAGCAGATGATCTGCTGACCCGTGGATTTACTTCAATTACGTAGTATTGCTTGCTTTTTGGATCTAAAGCTAACTGAATGTTACATCCACCGATCACACCAAGAGCTGAAACGATCTTAACTGCTGCGCATCTTAGCATATGGTAATCCTGGTCTGTTAACGTTTGTGATGGCGCAACAACGATTGAGTCTCCTGTATGAACACCAACCGGGTCAATGTTTTCCATATTACATACAGAAATACAAGTCCCTTTATGATCTCGAATCATTTCATATTCTACTTCTTTAAAGCCTGCAATGCTTTTTTCAATCAAACATTGGGTAATCGGGCTTGCTTGCAATCCGCTTCTTACAAGCTTTTTAAACTCTTCAAGATTTGAGGCAATTCCTCCGCCTTTTCCTCCCAGTGTATATGCAGGTCGAATAATGATTGGAAAACCTATTTTTTCAGAAAATTCAAGTCCTTCCTCTAATGTGGTGACTATTGAACTCTCAGGAATTGGTTCATTTAAATCATACATCAATTGACGGAATTCGTTACGGTCTTCTCCTTTACGGATCGATTCGATCGAAGTACCAAGCAATTGAACACCATATTTTTCTAAAACACCTGCTTCATGAAGCTCCATTGCCAGGTTAAGCCCTGTTTGGCCACCCAAAGATGCGAGTAAGCCATCTGGTTTTTCTTTGTCGATAATCTTTGTTAAACTTTCAACCGTCAAAGGTTCAAAATACAAAACATCTGAAAATTCCTCATCCGTCATGATGGTTGCCGGATTGTTATTAACAAGAACAACCTGGTAGCCCTCTTCCTTTAAGGCAAGACAGCCTTGTGTTCCTGCATAATCAAATTCTGCAGCCTGCCCAATCACGATTGGACCGGAACCGATGACAACGATTTTCTTGATAGATTGATTTTTAGGCATAAAGTATATCTCCTTTTGCAACTGCGACTAACTCTAAAAATTCATCGAAGATCCATTCACTATCAGAAGGTCCTGGATGTGCCTCAGGATGAAATTGTGCTGTTAAAATTGGTAAGCTAACGTGAGATAATCCTTCAATGGAATCATCATTTATATGATAAAAACGCATAGACAAATCTGTGTTGTTTAAACTCTCTTTTATGACAACATAACTATGGTTTTGTGAAGTCATGAATACTTTTTTTGTTTTCGTATCAAAAACAGGCTGGTTTGCCCCTCTATGTCCAAATAATAACTTTTTCGTTTTGGCACCGAAAGAAAGAGCAATCAATTGATGTCCTAAACAAATCCCTAACGTCGGATAAGCAGAAACAATCTCTTTAATTTGAGTAAAGTAGCTTGATAATTGTTCAGGATCCCCAGGTCCATTTGATAATAAGACACCGTCAGGATTTAACTTAGCTACTTGATCCATCATTTTAAATGGGACGGTCGTTACTTTGCAGCCTCTATTTAGTAAAGACGTAAGAATGGATTTCTTATATCCAAAGTCTACTAAAGCAATATGCTTCTCCCCATTTCCATAGGTTTCAAGCTTATCTGACACCACTTCAAATACTCCGTCCTCGAAAATGGTACATGGCTTGTGATCTAAAGTTGATTTTTCTGTGATTGTAGCAGCCATAGATCCATGATTTCTGATTTTTTTCACGACTGCACGTGTATCGATGTGATGAATGATTGGGATGTTCCATTTTTGTAAATATTCTTTAAAGCTGTACTGCGCTTCATAATGAGAATATTGTGATGTACACTCATAAATCACAACTGCTTTAACCTGCGGCTTTTTACTTTCATCATCACTTATATTTACACCGTAATTCCCAATAAGCGGGTACGTAAATACAACAATTTGATTTTTATATGAAGGATCAGTTAACACTTCCTGATATCCTGTCATTCCTGTAAAGAATACGATCTCTCCGTTTATATGCTCAGAAGACCCGTGCTCTAGTTCTCCTGTATAGACTGAACCATCCTCTAAATGGAGATATCCTTTCATCTGCTTACACCTCGTTTGTCTTTAATTCTTTTTTAACCAATGGATAATTATTAAACAACAAGTATTTTTATTCAGTCACTTGTAAAAAAAATGCTCAAATTAATGAGCTCCTACCGGATAATCCATCGCCTGAAAAACATCTTCAATCGTTTTAACAGCTGTATCAATCTCTTCATAAGACACTGTTAATGGTGGGAGTAAACGGATGACATTAGGACCAGCTGGCAGAACAAGCAGCTTGTGATTTCTTAATTGATCAATTAATTGAGAGACTTGTTCCTTACATTCAATCCCAATTAACAATCCTTTTCCTCGAACTTCATTTACTAGTGGATGCTTTCCTACTAAACTATTCAGCTCCCCTATTAAATAGTTACTTTTTTCTTCGACTTCTTTCAAAAATTCTTCCTCAAAAATTTTCTCTAATGTAACTTTTGCAGCAGCCATTGCGATTGGATTACCTCCAAAGGTAGACCCATGGCTTCCAGCTTGAAATGTTTCAATAAGTGATTTTTGACCAATCATCGCTCCAACTGGCAATCCACTACCTAGTCCCTTAGCAGACGTAATAATGTCAGGCTTAATTCCATAATGTTGATAACCAAATGGCTTTCCAGTTCTCCCTATTCCTGTTTGAACTTCATCTATAATAAGTAATGCACCGATCTTCTCACATGTTTCTGTTACTTTTTGGATAAATCCCTTCTCAGCTGGAACGACCCCACCTTCACCTTGGACAACTTCTAGCATAATCGCTGCCACATCATTTCCTAGCTCATCTAATGCTTCAACGTTATTATATGGAAGGTATTGAAACTTCTCGAGTAAAGGTCCAAATCCTTGTTGAATTTTCTCCTGCCCAGTTGCTGACATTGTTGCAAAAGTCCTTCCATGAAATGATTGCAAAAACGTAACAATCTTTGTTTTACCAGTATGCTTTCTAGCTAGCTTAATGGCTGCTTCATTTGCTTCAGCTCCACTGTTACAGAAAAATACTGCATCTCCGTCACTTGTTTCAACGAGAAGCTTTGCAACTTCTTCTTGAATTGGCTGATGAAATAAATTTGACATATGCCAATATTTTGTTAGCTGCTTTTGAATGGCATTTGTCACTTCCTCATTGGCATGACCAAGGTTACAAACAGCAATTCCAGAAATAAAGTCTAAATACTTTACATCATTCACATCGGTAACCCAAGAATCCTTTGCTTCTTTAATCGTTACGTCCCAGCGGGCATATGTTGGAAATAAATAACTCATGATGACAAGACCTCCTTTTCACTCACAATTTTTGTTCCCTTAAATGCATCATCTTTAATAAATGCTTGTTGACCACTTACAATCATAACTTCCTGACAAATATCTGAAAGAGTTGCTACAGCTGATTCAACCTTTGGTATCATTCCGCCTGTAATGACTTCACTCTTGATCAGTTCGTTAATTTGAGACGGTGTTATAGTCTCAATGACTTGCTTTTTTTCATCTAAAATACCTGGCACATCTGTTACAAATAGGAATTTTTCTGCTCCTACAGCATTCGCGACAGCTGCAGCGGCTAAATCGGCATTAACGTTAAGGGTTTGTTGTGTGACAGTGCTTGCAAGTGGCGCTACAACAGGGATATAGCCATTATCCATTAACAAATCTACAGCAGCAGTGTTAACAGATGTTACTTTTCCAACCATCCCTAAGTGTTCCTGGTCCAAGAAGTCCGCTTGCAAAAGATTATCATCAGTTCCGGACAATCCAATAGAATTTAATCCCTTTTGCTTTAATAGGTTTGTTAGATGCTTGTTTATTTTCCCTGCTAACACCATTTCCGCAACTTCCAGTACCCCTTCTGTTGTTTTACGTTGACCATTGTAGAATTCTGTTTCAATTTTTAAAGCCTTTAGCATATTTGTGATATCAGGTCCACCACCGTGAACGATCATCACTCTCCAATTTGAAGAAATCAATGCTTTCAAACTATGAAAAAATGAATCTGACAATTGATGAACAGTACTTCCGCCACATTTTAATACAACTGTTTTCGACATAAAAATCTCCCTTACGTTCTATAGCTTGCGTTGATTTTCACGTAATCATATGTTAAATCACAGCCCCATGCTTTTCCTTTTTCCTCTCCAACACCGAGGTTAACTGTAATTTTCACTTGATCCTGCTTTAAGTAAGTTGAGGCCACTTCCTCTGAGAATGATTGTGGACGATTATCGGTAAATAAACAAATATCCTCTAAGTAAATATCAATTTTCTCTGGAATAACCTGTGCTTCACTATATCCTACTGCACAAATAATTCTTCCCCAGTTTGCATCAGCTCCGTAAACAGCTGTTTTAACTAGGCTTGATCCCACAATCTTCTTCGCAACAACATTTGCTTCTTGTTTTGTTTTCGCGCCCGTTACTTCTACTTCGATTAGCTTTGTTGCTCCTTCACCATCTTTAGCTATTTGCTTTGCTAACTCTTCACTAACTAGTTGAAATGCTGCTTTAAAATCATTCCACCCAGGATGATTTTCATTTAAAAGCTCATTTCCAGCCTGGCCATTTGCCATAACTAAAACCATATCATTTGTTGAGGTATCACCATCAACTGTAATTTGATTATACGTTTTATCTGTTGTTTTACTTAAAAGTGCTTGAAGTGATGCAGAATCAATTTTTGCATCTGTTGTAACAAAAGAAAGCATCGTTGCCATGTTTGGATGAATCATCCCTGAACCTTTAGCTGCTCCACCAATGGTAACGGTTTTTCCATCAATTTCAACTTGATAGCATGATGTTTTCATGACCAGATCTGTAGTTAAAATTGCCGTTTGAAAGGCTTCAGCCGCTTCATGTGTTGCTTTAGGTTTTAGCTGCTCAATTCCAGCTCGAATTTTATCCATTTTCAAAAATTCCCCGATTACACCTGTTGAAGCAACCGCCACATATTGAGGCTTTATGTTAAACAAACTCGCCGTTCTTTCTCTCATCTCATATGCATCTTTTAAACCTTGTTCTCCTGTGCACGCATTAGCATTCGCACTATTAACAATAATCGCTTGAATCAATCCTTCTTCAGCAATGCTTTCTTGCGTTACTTTTAGCGGAGCTGCTTGGAAATGACTTTGAGTATAAACTGCTGCACAATTTGCTGGCACCTCACTGTAAATGACACCTAAGTCATTTCTTGAATACCTGAGTCCAGCATGAACACCGTCAGCGGAAAATCCCTTTGGTGTCACAACAGATCCATTTTCAATTTTAGTAATAGCAGATGTTTCTTTTGCTTGTAGCACTTCTTTTTCCTCCCTAGTTGTCATGATCAAAACTCTTTTAACAATGTCACTGGTTTAGTCAATCCGCCCTCTAGTCTGACCATTCCATTTCATCTGCAAAGTAGTCTTTATGGATAAATAGGTGCAAAATACAAGCCGGTAGTTTCATCATATCCATTCATTAGGTTGAAATTTTGGACCGCTTGACCTGCTGCACCTTTCATTAAATTATCAATAACTGAAACAATTGTGATTCTGCCTGTTCGTTCATCAAGTTTCAAACCAATATCACAAAAATTAGATCCGTATACTTCTTTCGTTGAAGGAAATACATTTTGCTCTCGGACACGTACAAAAGGAGATTCAGCATAAAAGCTTTTATATAAATCTAGTAATTTTTCTGTTGTATATGATTCTTCTACACTTGCATAAATTGTTGCCATAATTCCTCGTGTCATTGGAATTAAATGAGTTGAGAATGAAATAGCACCAACTGCTTCATTTAAAGAGTGAAGGGCTTGCTCAACTTCTGGAACATGTTGATGTTCATGAACCTTATATATTTTCATATTTTCATTTACTTCAGAATAGTGTGTGGTTTGTGATGCGTTGCGCCCTGCACCAGATACTCCAGTTTTAGCATCTACAATAATTGTTTGTACATCGATGACTTGGTTTTGGATGACAGGAGCCAGACCTAAAATCGTAGCTGTTGGAAAGCAGCCTGGATTTGCAAGAATATTTGCGTTCACAATGTCTTCTTTATTAAGTTCAGACAGCCCGTATACAGCTTTTTCTAAAACATCATCAGACACACAAGGTCGTTTATACCAGTGCTCATATGCTAATCGATCTTTTAATCGCAAGTCACCTGAAAGATCAATAATCCTTACATTTGATCCGAGAAATTGAGGTGTTAGGTTCCTCGAAACTCCAGGCGGTGTTGCAAGAAATAAAAATTGAATTTCATTTTTAATTTCATCGACATTGATATCTTGTAAAATATGATCACTTAATTGATGTAGATGCGGGAACGAGTTGCTATATGGAACATCCATTTCTGAAGATGAATAAAGGATACATTCTTCTACATGTGGATGATTGGATAATATACGATATAATTCGACTCCACCATATCCAGTGGCTCCGATAATTCCGACTTTCACCAAATCACCTTCTCTTAAATTCGTTATCTAAATTATTTCTCAATTATAAATATGTATAAAAATAAAATCAAGTGTATAAATAATATTTTTGCTAATTTTTCAAAAAAATCTTGATAACGAAAGAAAAATCAGGTAACTACAAGGATAATCGTGTCATAATATATATACATTTAATTGCATAAAAAATTCGAAAATTGAATAGCGTGAACAAAAATGCAAGGATTTTGGTTCAATCTAGGGCCAAGAACAAAAGCGCAAGCGCCTTGATCAACTTAGGGCAAATAAGACGATTTGGAATAGTAGGCGTCCTTTGCCTTCAATTCCAAATTGGCTTATGACCTCGAGGCAGTCAAATACGCGACGTCCTGTCGCAAAGACTGCACTTGCACATCCTGTGCTTCGGAGCTGGATGTCGAGGCGAATATCAGAGTTCTAGAATTTTTAATATTTCCTATAAAAAAGAGTAACTCCTTATACATTTGATACTACCCTTGAACTTCAGGTTGATTTGTATCATTTGTATATGAGTTACTCTTACTTGTTTTTATTGAATACCTAATGCAATTTTTGCAATTCTTGACATTCTATCTTTTGACCACGGTGGACTCCACACGATATTTACCTCTGTACTTTTTACTTCTGGTATATCTTGAAGGGCTACTTTTATTTGTTCAACAATCGTTGCAGCAAGAGGACACCCCATTGAAGTAAGGGTCATTGTTACAATTGTATGACCCTCTTCATCCATTTCCACGTCATATACTAGACCAAGATTGACTATGTCTACACCAAGCTCTGGGTCGACAACCGTTTCTAATGCACCATAAATATTATCTTTTAATGATTCATCCATTTCTTAAACACTCCTTTCTTAACATTTAAGTTATTTCGTACTTTGAGTATAGTAAATGTATCAAGTCAAAGAAAGTATTCTGCTTTTATTCCCATTATAGATACTTTTCAAACCACTCAACTAATGCTAAAACACCTTCTCTTGATACTTTATGATCTGCTAATTGATCAACAATAAACCGAAGTTTTTCTGGCTCATTTTCATACATCGGGATAATATCCTTGTAAAATTGATACGTTGGAGCAAATGGTACAACTTGATCGCGCTCACCATGCCAAAATAGCAATGGTCGATGATGAAGCTTTTCTTTATGAAGACTTAAATCAAATGGTTCTAGTAATGAGAGCTGCTCCTCAATCTCTTCGTGAGAAAGCGGTATTTCCACACCACTTTGCTTTAATGCATCAAGCTGTCTTTTTAACAGCTCTATGTAACAAGGACTTCCCATTAAGCTAACAGCTGCTTTTATCCAGTCATATTGAGTTAGCGAACCTAAAGTCGTAATCCCTCCCATTGACGTTCCAGCAAGTCCAATTCGATTTGAATCAATCCATTGCTTTTGCTCAAAGTATTCTTTGATTTTATTTACTTCGCTTATTTCATTTAAAACGATTTTCCAAAATCGAAAGGATAATTCCCTTTTAGTATGTTGCTGGCTTCTTTCACCATGATACAAACACTCTGGCAATGCAACCCTAAAGCCTTTTTCAGCTAAATAATATGCAAAATGAAGATTATTTTCCTTGGCACTCGTAAAACCGTGAATAAACATGACGAAAGGTGTTTTTATATCTCTTAACGACTCTTTCACAACATGTAATGTCGGAATTCCTTCTATATGTAATTTTTCTACAATAATCAATCAAAAGCGCCTCCCTAGTTATTTTCCCACTAAATTAGTGTAACATGTAGACATAAAACTTGGAAAAAAGATACACTAATAAAGAAAAGCGACCCGGTAAGCGACGTATGAACTGGAGCACTCCGTATGAGATAAAGCGAGACTACCATTAGAGAAGCTCTTTCCTCTAATGGATAGCGAGACTTATCCGACTTTTAAGGTCGGGAAAAGGAAACACGAAGAACGATAGCGATTCGATGTTGACTTATCGTAAGGAGGAGTGTGAAGTTCACTAAGCGCTGGTCGCTGGAGCTAGACACCACATTTAGTAAGAACCGTTTGGCCTGTTACCCGATAGATAAGTGCAAGCGCCAGACGTATGAACTAGAGCAACTAAATTTTTTGTAGAAAAGGAGACGTTATGGAAACAAAACCTTATTTAATCGCTTTAGATTTAGATGGGACACTATTAAAAGATGATAAGACCATTTCAGCTTATAACAAAGACATAATAAAAAAAGCTAGGGATGCTGGTCATATTGTTTGTATCGCAACAGGAAGACCATTCCGTTCAAGCTCCATTTACTATGAAGAATTAGAATTAACAACACCAATCGTTAACTTTAATGGTGCTTATGTTCACCATCCTAAAGACCAAAATTGGGGAACTTATCATACTACACTTGATTTAGAAGTAGTGAAGGAAATTATTAATGTCGCTGAAGAGCATAATCTACATAATGTATTAGCAGAGATTGTTGATGACGTGTACTTCCATTATCATGATGAAAAGCTAATTGATGTTTTTAGCATGGGACATCCAAATTTAAAGATTGGAGATTTACGTAAAAACCTAGGTGAAGACGTAACAAGTATCCTCATTCATGCAGCTGAAGAAGATGTTGAAAAAATAAGAACTTATTTATCAGACGTTCATGCCGAAGTCGTTGACCATAGAAGATGGGCTGCACCTTGGCATGTGATTGAAATTATTCGAGCAGGAATGAATAAAGCGATTGGATTACAAAAAATTGCTTCCTACTATAATATCCCTCAAGAGCGTATTATCGCCTTTGGTGATGAAGATAATGATTTAGAAATGCTTCAATATGCAGGCCATGGAGTTGCAATGGAAAATGCAATTGATGAACTGAAAAAAGTAGCAAATAAAAAAACAAAAACAAATGAAGAAGACGGTATCGCTCATTACTTAAAAGAGGTTCTATCCCTTTAAAGTGACATGAAAATCTCAAACAAAATAGATACATATTGCCATTAATATTATTTGGTGTATCGCACAAAATAATCTTGACGTAATCAATATAGCGTCAACATATTAAAGGGGGGCTTTTTCAATGGGTAAACGTAACAAATCAAAACGTTTTGTACAACAAGGCAAAGATACAGTTACTAAGCACGATGAGAGGTTCCCTTACCATTCAACACTATCTGAATCAGAACAACAAAAGATGAGTAAAACTGACGACAGCATGCTTGGAGGTTTTTAGATGAGCAACCAATTATTCCAACAAGCACGTGAAGCTGTCGCCTATGCAAATTCAATTGCTACAGGCTCAGTACAAGGGGATAAAAATGAAGCAGTTATGAAAGCAAAAAACGCCCTATCATCAGCATTTACAAATAGTACAGATGCTGAGAGAGCGCAATTAAGAGAGTTTCAACAAATGATTGACTCTATATAAGCTTAAGTTTATATGGACTGACCTTCATTCTAATTGTATGAAGGGACAGTCCATTCCTTTTCCATTGTGAGATTTTCTGACTTATGAGCTAAAAAAGAAACTTTTGCTTTATATTGTCCAGGAGGCAAGGTTTCATGCTGCCAGGTTTCTTCCCACTCCATACTTTCTCCAGCCTTGATTAAGGCCGACTCAAGCGCTTGTGAAAACATCTTTCCCTTTGAATAGATATACACTTCCTCTCCTTTATCATTCGTTACGATAATTTCATATTTTTGACTACTATGAAATTCCAGCTTCTTTAACTGATCTGATTGATTTGTTAAGGAGATAACAAACTGAGTTTCTTTTGTTAACGGCATAACATAAAAGTCTAACTTTAGCTCATTACTCATAACTTCTTGCACCTCCACCTCTTGATTTATCTCTTCTGCATTGCCTTTGTTTTCAACAGAACAACCAGAAAGAAGGGACAATACCAACATAAAAAGAATTAATGAATATCTCATTTCTTACCTATTCCTTTCTAAAGAAGCCAAAAATCCCAGTTGTTTGAACAATATTGGTAAATGCATTCGGATCTTCTTCCTTAATAATTTTTTCAAGATCATATAGTTCATATCTTGTAATGACAATAATAAGCATATCTTTTGGTTCATTCGTAAATGCACCTTTTGCAGGGATCATCGTAATTCCTCTAACCAAACGAGAGTGAATGGCTTTTTTTAACGAATCAGCCTTTTTGGTAACGATCATGGCTGTTAACTTCGCATGTCTTGTATGAATTGCATCAATGACCCTTGTTGACACATAAAGAGCTACTAATGTATACAACGCTTTTTCCCATCCATATAATAAACCTGCTGTAAGAATGATGATTGAATTAAATAAAAAGAAATATGTCCCAACTGGCTTATCCTTCATCCGAGATAGAATCATAGCAATAATATCCAAACCACCTGTTGAGGCCCCATATTTCAAAGTAATTCCTACTCCAACTGCAACGATCACACCGCCAAACACAGCATTTAATAAAATATCCTCTGAAAATGAATGTAAAGGAACAATTCCTAAAAAAAACGTTGTTGCTGCAACACTTAAAAAGCTATATAGAGTAAAGGACTTACCTACTTTTAACCATCCTAAAATGGCAACCGGTATATTCAAGAGTAATAATAACACACCAGTAGAAATAAAAAATGGTGAATACTCCTCTAGTATACTGGAAAGAAGTTGCGCTATTCCTGTAAAACCACTTGCATATACATTTGCAGGGATTAAAAACATATTCAATCCAACAGCATTTAAAAAAGCACCAATGATGACAACGATGATCTTCATCGTTTCATTTTTCAGCATCTATTTTCCTCCTATTTGCATGTGTCTCTAATTTCTAATCTAAAAAACAGAAAGAACAATTATCTTCTTGCTCTAGTTTTTCCCAACTTTACAGTATTTGAATACAAAGATTGTTTTTTACCTTTAGAATGATAAACTAAATATATATAGCTTGTTTTACACATAACGGCAAATGACCCATATTTTGAGTTTAATGAGGTGTTAAAATGAAAGTTCACATTTTAGCTGACAGTGCTTCAGATTTACCAATTGAGTTTTTCGAAGAACATTCCGTGACATTTCTTCCTTTGAGTGTTGAAATCGAAGGGAAACAGCTAGAGGATCAAAAGGAAATTAAGCCAAAAGAAATCTATGATTCCATGCGAGCTGGAATAGTAGTGAAAACCTCACAAATTTCACCTTCTTTATTTAAAGACGTATTTACAGACCTAGCCAAAAAAGGGACTCCTAGCTTATATGTTTGTTTTTCTTCAGAACTTTCTGGAACATATCAAACGGCCATGATGATTCGAAATGAAGTTTTAGAGGAATTTCCTGATTTTGAATTATCAATAATCGATTCAAAATGTGCCTCATTAGGTTGCGGTTTAGCGGTCAAATACGCAGTTGACCTCGCTGGTAGCGGAAAACCACTTTCTGAAATAGAAACGGCTGTAAGAGATTATTGCCAAAAGGTTGAGCATATTTTTACTGTTGATAACTTAGAATATTTAGCCCGTGGCGGGAGAATAAGCAAAGCATCTGCATTTGTCGGTGGTTTATTAAATATTAAGCCTCTCCTGCATGTTGAAGATGGAAAGCTTGTTCCACTGGAAAAGATCAGAGGTCGTAAAAAAGTATTCCGAAAAATCATTGAAATCATGAAGGAACGCGGTGTGAACCTCGAAAATCAAACAATCGCAATTAGCCATGGTGATGATGTGGAAGCTGCAAATGAAATGAAGGCTATGATTGAAGAGGCATTTTCACCAAAAGAGGTTTATGTGAATCTTGTTGGTGCAGTAATTGGCGCCCATTCTGGACCCGGAACACTGGCGATTTTCTTTTTAAATGATGAGGTATAACACATAGGAGTATTTTGGTTTGGGAATAATAAGCTTACATTCGCTTGAAAGGAGCTTCATCATGCCACATACTAGTGATAATGATAAAAAAGCACAAGACAACAATGCTAAGCGCCATGAAAAAAATATGATGCGTGAAAAAAATCGCCAAAAGGGCGAAAGACAATATTCTAAAAAAACTGATCATATCTAAGAACAAAAGCGCAAGCGCCTTGGTCAGCCCCGACAAGCATAAGATGATTTAGAATAGAAGGTGTTCTTTACCTTCAAATCCTGTTTGACTTATGACCTCGAGGCAGTCTAAAATCGCGACGTCCTGTCGCAACGACTGCACTTGCACGTCCTGTGCTTCGAAGAGCTTATCCACATTTCTTGCAATTTATAGTTTCCCAAGCAGGTATAAAGGGTGATTCTTATGTTAGAATCACCCTCTTTATGTTATTTTAATTTAAAATAATTCATTGTTGACTGAAGGCCATCTGTAAGCTTTCTTAATGTTTCAACCTTAT
>DASQMK010000217.1:0-6622 GCA_035645575.1 Metabacillus sp. | reverse complement strand
AAACAAAAAAAAATAACACCAACAGCTTACAGAAAAGCACAACCTTCGCCTAACCGCTAAATTCAATAGAAAAGTACAAAACAAGTGTTTAAAAGAAATTACTACTCATTATTTTTGGCAAACTACTAAACTAGTGATGATGAAAGCACTCTATTTCTAGAGTGCCTTTCATTTTGTCATAAGTTTATCCTATTTTTGATAGTTTATCTTTTAAATAGTTAATGCTTATTTCAATACTCTCAATCGGAGAACGTTTACATCGATCTTGCTCTACAACCATCCATTCAACCTTAGCTTCATCAAGCTTATGTAAAATTGCTTCTAGGTTAACCCCACCTGTTCCCAGCTCAGCAAATGTTTTCTCAGAATCAATTGTCATATCTTTTAAATGTATTAATGGCATACGTCCAGTGTACTTTTCCATCCAATCTACTGGATTTTCACCAGCCAATGTTAACCAATATACATCTAATTCAGCCTTTACATACTCTGGATTTGTTTCGTCAAATAATCTCTCAAGATGTGAACGGCCATCTCTTTTTTCTAATTCGAAATCATGATTGTGATAGCTTAGAGCAATTCCTTCTTGTGAGCTTCTCTCTCCTACCTTATTTAACGTTTTAGCAAGTTGCTCATATTCATCACGTCGTTCTTCAACTAAGTATGGACAAACAATATTTTTACAATTAAGCGTTTTCAAATATTCTAATTCATTTTCAAGATTCTTTTCCATTTGCTCTAGTGGTACATGGCTACTTACAGCCACTAATCCAAGACGGTCAAGAGTTTGTTTTAATTCTTTAGCTTCTTTACCGTAATAACCTGCCAATTCCACCCCATTAAAGCCAAGGGCAGCCACTTTTTCTAAAGTACCATAAAAATCTTGCTCACATTCGTCTCTTAATGTGAATAACTGGACAGCAATTAATTTTCCCATTTATTGTTTCCTTCCCTTCGTGCTAGTCTCACCTTTATCATAACAGAACCATTCGATGAATACATGTAAAAATGATAATACTGGTTTATCTTTTTAAAAGGCTGTTCGTATATATACCCAGCTGACTCATACTTATCCAATATTTATTGTAATCTTTACCTTAAATACCACATGAAAGAATCTTTACATTCGCTGAAAAATTTACTACACTAGCATTATCCCTTCCGAAACATTCGCTTGTTGCGGGACACTTAACCAATGTACGGATCGGAAGGGGTTAGAGAGTGGCTAAACGTCGTTTAGCCACTCTCTTTTTTGCTAATGATTAGGGAATGTAGAAAATTAGTGCGAATTGAAACGTTTTCTGCTATTATTAAATTATATATTTATTTTTAAATAGCCAACTTATGCTTGGTGTCTTCTTTGGGAGGAGCTATTATGTCACGTACATATGAATTTGTTTACTTACCAACAGATGTTGGGACGATTCGACTTGATATTTTTTACAAGCATTCCATGTTTCATGTTCAGGCTGAATTGAATGATTTGATGACGTCTTCATATGATCGAAGAAAAGTGGAAGCTGTCAAAAAGTCATTACTCCTCTTAGCAAAAGAACATCATACTTTTGGTCATCATGAGTAAGGTCATACACCATTTATTGTTATAAATATAAAACTAGGCAGTTATGCAATAAGACCGTTAATTGCGTTAGCTGCTTCTTTTAATCCTTTTAATTGTTAGAACAAGAGGTGAAATTTGTGTTAGAAGGCTGGTTCCTATGGTTTATCTTGTTTTGGGTTGTATTTCTTATATCAATGCTTGCGATTGGCGGCTACTTTATGTTCCGCAAATTTTTGCAAAGACTACCAAAAGAAGATGGAAAATCAGATCTTGATTGGCAAGACTATTATTTAGATAAAACAAGACATATGTGGAAAGAAGAAGAAAAGAACCTACTAGAAGAGTTGGTCGAGCCTGTACCCGAGTTGTTCCGAGATGTTGCAAGAGCTAAGATTGCCGGCAAAATCGGTCAATTAGCATTAAAAGAACATGCATCCTCTATCAATTTGGATTTAATTATTAGAGGTTATATTATGGCCACTCCAAAACGTGATCATAAATTTCTCATGAAAAGGCTAAATGAAAAACAAATTGACTACTCTAAGTATAAAGCTCTTTTTTAATTAGAAAAAACCGAAATCTCTATAGATTTCGGATTTTTTTGGTATTTGTATCTGATTAGAGCTTAGATTTTGTTCTGCAAATGATGTTCTTTTTGCACTCGTAAGAACGATCGGTACATAGCGATTCGCCATGGAACAATCATTCCAAAAGCTAAAATCCAGAACATTCCACTTAATTCTCCTACATCAATTGTGTTACTCAAAAAAGATTTCATGATGATCCGAATAATTAATAACCCAATTAATATAAAGGCAAATGCCTTTGAACGCTTTAAATAAATTTGATTATCTCTAATCTCAAAATTTGATGTTTTAATCAAAAAAATAGAAAAAAACATTCCTACTAATAGTGCCTCAAAAAATTCAGATATTGTGACACGAAAAAATGGATGAATAAACATTAACGCCCCAGTACTCATAAAAAGTGGTGGCAAAATAATCTTTTTAGCTGTTGCAGGTTTTTTAGAAGATTTAAAACGAATGAATAAAACAAATAAGGCCATTGCCACAGCAATGACAGATGAAACAACCGTTAACAATAATATCAACCCTTTACTAGTCAACTATACATTTACTAGTATAAACGAATTTTTAATGGATACCTAGAGAATCTCAAATAAAATAGGTTAAAGTAATTTATGTAGATTGGATAAACCTCGCTTGTTGCCATATTTTAATGAGGTGAGCCTTAGTTTTTTAAACAAACATCGTAAAAATTTCACTTTTGAAAGTACAAAAAACCACTTATGTTATATAAGTTCTAAATGGTTTTATATCCTTACCCTAAAACACGATCAATGGCTTCTATTACTCGACTTTCATCAAATGGTTTTACTATAAAATCCTTAGCTCCTGCTTCAATAGCTTCAACAACCATTTTTTGTTGTCCCATCGCAGAGCACATAATAATTTTTGCATCAGGATATTGCTGTTTGATTTCCTTTAGTGCTTCAATCCCATTTTTCTCTGGCATTGTGATATCTAATGTAACCAAATCCGGCTTCTCCTTGTGGAAAAGTTCAATAGCCATGATACCATTTTCAGCTTCTCCAACAACCTCGTGGTTCGCCTTTAATAATATATTTGATAAAGTCATTCTCATAAACTTGGCATCATCAACAATTAATATTCTAGCCATGCCTAGCTCCTCCTCAAATATGATAAGAAAAACGTAGCTTTTCGCTCATATACATCGGGCCAAAGTTTTAGTTTTTCTTATACTATCATTCGTAATAAATAAAATCTGATAGTATATAGAAAGTTTGAATTTAACAAACTCCCTAATTAGAAGCGATTGACATTTGACTTAATTGAGGCTACCTTTTACTCATAACCTTCAATGCAATATCTCTCACACATAAGACCATTATAACAAATCCACTCCATAAATATAGTGAAAAAGTCATTAAAACGTGTCAAAAGTACTAAAAACCTGTGAAACCGCCAAAAATTCTCGTTAAAAAAATGATAATAGAAGTCATAACATCAAAAAATAACAAGATTCCCATGAAAATCATGAGATATCCGCCTATTTTCATAATCATCATATTATGCTTTTTAATCCAACCAAGTTTCCCAATAAAAAAAGATAATACGAGGAACGGTACTGCAAAGCCTAATATATAAGCAATCATGTAAATCATTGCGGAGCCAGGGTTCGTAGCTGCCAACCAGATAACCGCTGAAAGGATTGGTCCAGTGCACGGTGTCCAGCCTGCTGCAAAAGCCATACCAATCAAAAATGAACCTATATAACCTGACGGACGATTTTTAAATTCAAATCGATGCTCCTTCATTAAAAACTTTGGATTAAAAACACCGATAATCATTAATCCAAATACTATGATTAACAAAGCACCAATTTGCCTTATTAAATCTTGATAGTTTTGAAAAAGCTCACCTATAAACGAAGTTCCAAAGCCAAGAGCAATAAAGATTGAAGAAAATCCAATTAAAAAGAACACGGTATGTAACAAACTTCTTTTCTGTAACAATGCATTTTCAGCTTTTAATTCACCAACGGAAACACCTGTGATATACGATAAAAATGCAGGGTATAGCGGTAAACAGCACGGAGAGATAAAGGATAAAAAACCCGCTCCGAATGCTAAAAATATATTCACATCAGCCATCTTACTCCTCCTAAAGAGAGTGTCCTCTCTATTCTAGCAAATGTTTTAATTTTTTAAATGTTTCTTTATGTGACATTTTTATGTCATTTACATTTCGTATGGCAATTTTTTCTTTTCATACCACCTAATAACCATATATAATAGAATCATTGCTGTTTATATCATAAAAGGATAAATGATATAATGTAAATAGCTTAATCTATTCAAAGAAAGGACAAGTTCTCGTGTCTAAACAAGAAATGCTTCAAATGATTGAAAAGAAACGAGCCGAGCTAATTGACATTGTCCTAAAAAATGGGCTGAATTCAAACATATCAATAAAATATAGCCAAGAGCTTGATGTATTATTAACCCAGTATATAAAAGAAGATCTACCACATAAAAAGCAGGTTTGTTCATAAAAATGAAAGCACGTTTTTACGTGCTTTTTGTTTTTCACTGTACAAAACACCAGTTACCTTCGAAATAGACTGCCGAATGAAACCCATTGTGTTCATCCTCTAACTTCCATTAAACAATATATAACATAAAAAAATATCTTTAAATATGAATATTGTCAACAATTTAGACATATAATCTAACAATCTAATAGGAAGGAGGAAATACCATGAATAGTCGGATTTTCTTATTCCTTGCTACAATTTTCAGTGGTTTTGCTCTTATTAGAATACCTTTAGAAGATACATTTCTAGCCAGTATCGAACCTGTCACAACAATCATAGGTGTATTAGCGATTCTAATATTCTCACTTGTCTTAATTTATTATGGTATAAGAAATTTGTTTAGTAAATAGTAAGTAAAGGAAGGCATCTTTATAGATGCTTTCCTTTTTAGGGTTATAAATTTATATATAGGATGGAGGCTATTTGTTTTTATTAAACCACATTTTAAATAGGAATTTTGAACAAAAAAGATTTGGTTAATTAGGGTAAAATGTTCTCGGGCTCTCCAGAAAGTATCAATTTATTTAGTATTGTGCTATGCTTGAATCAGAAGTGAGGTGTCTAATTTGGCAGCATATAAAGCAAAGAAAAGTAACCTTAAAGAACTTTTAACCAAAAGTAACACTGAGCTTGATGTTCTAGCGGCTAATACAAATATTCCAATAGAACAATTACATGATTATTTAGAAAAAAAGGTCATGAACATTAACAATGCAATGACGATTTCAAAAGCATTAAATTGTACAATAGAAGACCTTTATGTTTGGAAAGTTTCCGGAGAGTGATTGCATTCACTCTTTTTTATTTTATTTAAAATCAACTTTCAATAGTTCGTTAATAAGTAAATTAAGAAACCACAATCATTTGAAATAGTATTTTTCCTTAAATAGTAGAATTTTACGGTACTAAATATAAATCAGCAGTTTGTTCACCTATAATAAAAGTATTTAGATGTTTCTCAGTTTTTTCATAAATATATAACGGGACATGTTGATATTCCCGACTTTGATCCTGAACAGATAAAATCCATTTATTAAATTCCATTTTTCTTAAATAATGTGCTTTTGGGTCGAAGAAAGTTACAGGATTACCATAGGGGACAACAACCGGTAATAACAAAGTAACAAACATTAGACTCTCCTCTACAATGTTTTCCATATTGTATGCTGGCTAATGCAAGAGTGGTCACTGCTATATTTTATTTCCTTTATATCTGTTCATAAGACACAAAAAAACACCCTTCATTGGTTTCGTTTCCAATAAAATAAGTGGTTTTGATTGATCTAATAAAATAAAGCAAAAATAATTAAAAAGTTTCGAAGGGGAATTCACTAACGATAAATTATCCATGAAAACTTATCCAAAGTACATCTTCGATTAACCTTAAAACCTTGTTATATCAACGTTTCTTTTATTTTTGCATTTTGTTCATTTGAGACATCATTTGGTTGATTTTCTTTTAGGATGGTTTCATTCCCATTTGCATCAAAACGATGATATATAAGGGTTTCTTACAACACTTCCGACCTTTTTTCTGATAAGAAAATATACCAAACTATTATTCTATTTGTCTACAGTAATGGGGGTTTCTCGAATTTGTGCTTAATCATTCCTTAGTATGTTATAATTTTCTTTATAAAAGTATCAACCAAATGAGATAGTGGTTTTATTTATGCATTTGCTTTTCCAGATATTATCTGTTATGCTGAATTAGAATTATTTTTGTTCGGTCTGTAAGGAAAGAATAAGTATTTAAACTTTTCGCCTTTGATATCTAATTGAGCAAGGATAGTAATAAATTGTGGAATATCCACGCAGGAGGCAACAAATTATGCAACAAGGTACAGTAAAATGGTTTAACGCAGAAAAAGGTTTCGGATTCATCGAAGTTGAAGGTGGAGACGACGTATTCGTACATTTCTC
>DASQMK010000216.1:0-9656 GCA_035645575.1 Metabacillus sp. | reverse complement strand
CAATAATGCTTTCTTTTTTAAAGCATAAAGAAATTTTGGGTTTGGTGCGGTTTTTGCATGTCTATTTACGACATAAATAGCACGCGTGAGGTTGTCTATTGATAGTTGTTTGCTTGGATCGAGTCGATTATGATCCTCCATTGGTTCTCTCCTTTTCTTGGTACACTTTCAGTTTATATCTATCTTAGTTAAATTATACTTGCTATATAGTAAAATGCAACTAATTGCGATGTTTATTTTGAAAAATCCATTAAAATTTTATCATTGAAAATCTTACAATAAAGGTGAATTTCACCTTTATTGTAAGCCATAATTACAAGAACTTTTAAAAGGAAAAATGTATCTGTTTAACACTAAAATAGTGTACAGATACATTTTTCTTTATATGGAAGGGATATTACTAGCATTTTGTGTCTTTTGTTTAGGCTGAAGTAGTTTTTGCTTTTTTTCAAAGGCTTCACTTAACTTCGGAAGAGTAAAGGCATAGAATAGGGAAACCAATAGGATAACAAAGGCAATACCATAATATAAGTAATCTATTTCATTTATGAACTTAGGGAAGATTAAAGCAATCAAGCCGAGAGTTAAAGATTGAGCGAACATCATTAAAGGGTCAATCCAACCACTTACACGACCCATTAGCTTTGGATGAACAATTTTTGGCATCCATCCACCGATTGCGATATTAATGGGTCCTAAGCATGTCCCAATAATGAAGACGATCACTAAGAAAATAACAAGTTTATCAGTAAAACCTAAAAAGAAAATAAGTAGACTTGTTAGGAAAATAGGAAAAATCATTAATTGGTATGGTTTAAATTTGGAAGCAATTAACGTTCCAAGTCCACTACCTGTTAATAGTCCAAACCCTAAAGATATAGCAAATAAAGAAGCATACCATTCATAGTTCGTCGGTGAAAGTTCATATTTCATCGTGAACATTGGCAAAATGGCAAAAGCTCCATTGAAGAAGCCAAACACAAAAAATCCAAAGATAAGGACTGAAAGTAAGCGGTTTTTAACAATATAAAGAATTCCATCCTTAAAGTCTTTGATAGATGATTTAATACTTACCTCTTTCCAGTTTACTTTGCCATTTGGCAGCCGTGCAGAAGTAGGTATTTGACATGAACGAATTAAGAGAGCGGATATAACAAAACTAATAAAATCGACAACGACTGCCCCGTGAATCCCAACTGTTTTATAAATGACAGCACCTAAACCAACACCAAACACCATAAAAATACTAAATAGCATTTGATTTAAACCTGCAGCTTGGGCATACTGCTCTTTATTTAGTATTCCTTGCACAAGACTGTTCTCTGCAGGGAAAAAGAATTTCGTAACAGCACTTCTAAAGAATAAAACAAGGAAAATAAGTGGAATAGAATTGGTGAAAAGAGCTCCAAATAGGAGGACCGTTAAGGCAGCTCGGATCCAATCACAATTTTCCGCTACTTTTTTTCGGTCGAACCGATCCGCAACTACCCCAACAATAAAGAACACTAGGATTGTTGGCAGAGAATACATTAATTCAGCGATTGTTGCATATGAAGGTTGATGGCTAAAGTGATCTAGTAAATAAAAAGCAAAAGCCATGTTTCCAATAGTCGTTCCCATTTGAGAGAAAAGGGCTGCAAAAAACAATTTGACAAAATTTCGATTGCGAAAGATTTTCATTAGTTTGCTCCTTATATGACATTATTCCATTTGTCATTATAAGGTAATAGTTGTTTTTTTGATACGTAAATTACAAAATCTTAATAAAATCTTAAGGTCTTATTGAAACTCTAGTTCCATTTGGGACAATTGAAGCAAGTTCTAAAACATCCTCATTATACATTCTAATGCATCCTAACGAAACGGCCTTCCCTATGGAAGAGGGATCGTTTGTGCCATGAATACCGTAATGAAGCTTTGATAAAGAAAGCCACATTACTCCAAATGGTCCTCCAGGGTTTGGTTCTCTATTAACAATGACAAAGTCCCCGACTGGAGTGGCTGTGACGATTTTTCCAACTGCTATAGGATATACTTTCATGACCTGTTCGTTTCTCCTTAACGTTAACCGTTTCCTTGAAACAGAAACATCTATAGAATAAGGAATACTGTTTGGATCAGGTAAGCCTGGTATCGTAATTTTTTGCCCAATATAAATTAGATTTGGATTTGCAATTCTATTAACAGATATGAGTTGCTGTAAAGGTGTTCGATAATTGGCTGCAATTATAGCCAATGACTCTCCCTTTTGAACAGTATGAATCATCAACGACCCTCCTTTTTTGTGTGAAAACTGCCTTTGGAATAAAGGATTGCTTGTTAAAACTTAATATAACTTATGATTGAATGTGGTATAATGTACATTAATTTATCAATAAATCATTTCTATGTTTTAGTCATGAAGTTTGTGTATATTAGTTACTTCGTTTCTATTTAAAAATAGGAAAGTTTTTAGCTGATTTAGAAACTACATAGTAAGGGTGTTGAATATTGGATAGAGAAAAATATGCAATTGTTGATATCGGCTCAAATACAATGCGTTTGGTGATTTATTTACTTGAGAAGAGTGGTAGGTTAAAAGAAATTGAAAACGTAAAAGTTGTTGCACGATTGCGAAACTTCCTTTCAGATGATGGAATATTAACAGAGGAAGGTATTTGTGTACTTGTTGAAACACTTCTAAGTTTTCGGGAAGTCACAAACCATCATTCATTGGATAAAGTAAAATGTGTTGCAACGGCCACCATTCGTCAAGCGAAAAATCAACAGGAAATCCTTGAACGTGTGAAAAGAGATACTGATTTTTCCATTCGGATTTTATCAGAATATGAAGAAGCTTACTTTGGTTTTTTAGCTGTAGTCAATACAACACCCTTTAATAGTGGAATCACCATTGATATTGGTGGAGGAAGCACAGAAGTAACGTACTTCCACGAACGGAAGCTTATTAATTATCATAGTTTTCCATTTGGAGCACTGTCATTAAAAAAGCAATTTATTATGGGAGATGTTCCCACGGAGACAGAGTTAATGACACTCCGTAATTTTATCTATAACGAATTTAGTCAATTAGATTGGGTGAGGGATAAATATCTTCCGATTATTGGAATCGGGGGGAGCGCACGTAATATGGTCCAAATTCATCAGGAGTATATTGCATATCCTATTGCGGGTGTCCATCAATACTTAATGAGCAAGGAAGATGTTTCGGAGATGAATCGATACCTTCAATCTCTATCATTTTCTGAGTTGCAAAAGGTAGAAGGACTCTCTAAAGACCGTTCAGATATCATTATTCCCGCTGTGGAAGTATTTCGTCAATTAATTAACATTGTAGGAGCTAGACATTTCGTACTAAGTAGAAAAGGGTTACGTGATGGAGTCTTCTTCGAGGAATTAACAAAGGATTTCGGTATTTCCGTTTTTCCTAATGTTATAGAAGAAAGCTTTTACGAGCTTGCTACTGATTACAATATAAATTTAAATCATGTTTTTCATGTTACAAATAGTGCTGTTATGATAACGGAATTGTTAAATAAAGCAGGGATCATTTCAACAACAAAACAGGACGAGTTATTTCTTAAAAGAGGAGCTTTTGTTTATAATCTTGGTTCCTATATTGATTCTGAATCTAGCAGTCAACATACGTTTTATTTATTAGCGAATCGCACAATCGATGGATTGTTTCATAAAGAACGTATGATTGTTGCCCTTATCGCTTCTTATACAAGCAAATCAGGCTTTAAAAGGTATGTTGCTCCATACAGTCAATGGTTTTCAAAAGAAGAGTTACAAACCTATAGGATACTAGGGGCTATTTTAAAATTTTCGTATAGCTTAAATGCAACGAAAAGAAATATTGTTAAGTCGGTTGATTTACATACTCAAAAAGAAGGATTGTCTTTCACAATAACTTGTCATCATGATTGGAAACCGGAACAGTATCAAGCTGAAAAGCAAAAGAAGCATTTAGAAAAGCTATTGAAAAAGCCAATAACGATTACTTTTTCTGAGGGTTAAAAATCAAGGGTTGATTCTAATTTTACAAAAAAATAACAAAACGTTTACAAAAAATTAACAATTGAATAAGTCCCTTAATGCTATGATGAAATAATAGAAATTGTCGAAAAAGGGTGAACAAACATGAATACAACCAATCAAAAAGCTTTAGATCTTCAAAGTCCACTTTATTATAACAATAGAGAGCTTAGCTGGCTGGCATTTAATGAACGTGTTTTAGAAGAAGCTTTAGATGAACGTAACCCTTTATTAGAAAGGTTAAAGTTTCTAGCTATCTTTAGCTCTAATTTAGATGAATTTTTTATGGTTCGCGTAGCGGGATTAAAAGACCAAGTAAAGGCTGGATACAATAAGCCTGAAAACAAAGCGGGAATGACGCCTAAACAACAGTTAAATCAAATTGGTCTTAATGCGCATCGGCTTGTTGGCATGCAATATGATTCATACAATGATTTACTTATTCCAAAGTTGCAGGAAGAAAGCATTGAAATATTAAAAATGTCTGATGTCACTTCTGAACAATATAAAAGTCTTGAGGAATATTTTGATGAGCAAATTTTCCCAGTATTAACTCCTATGGCAGTGGATGCATATCGTCCATTTCCGATGTTATTAAATAAAAGCTTAAACTTAGCCATTGTTATTGAAGATGATGATGGGTTTGAAGAAAATCGCTATAAAACAGCAATTGTTCAGGTTCCAGCCGTTTTAGAGCGATTTGTTAAATTACATACTTCCTCTGATCGTACTCAATTTATTTTATTAGAAGATATTATCAGTACATTTATACATAAGCTTTTTAAAGGTTATAAAGTCGTGTCAGTATCGGTTTTCCGAATAACAAGAAATGCTGATATGACAATTCACGAGGAAGGTGCACGTGACTTATTAAAAGAGATTGAAAAAGAGCTCAAAAAACGAAAATGGGGAGCCGCTGTTCGGCTTGAAATCCAAAAAGATGGATTTGACCAAAATATACTACGTTATTTAACAGAAGAGCTTGAAATCCATGAAAAAGATGTTTATGAAATTGATGGGCCTCTTGATCTTACTTTCCTATTTGGCTTTGCTAAAGAAATGTCAAAACTACGAGAAGATTTAGTATTTGAAGCTTTAATTCCTCAACCGCCAGAGGATATTGCCTCCGACGAAGATATTTTCGAGAAGGTATCAGAGCAAGACGTGTTTCTCCATCATCCTTATGAATCGTTCGAACCTGTTATAGAGTTTGTTTCTGATGCTGCTGATGACCCTGATGTATTAGCTATTAAGCAGACTTTGTATCGAGTAAGTGGAGATTCTCCTATTATTGATGCTTTAAAACGTGCAGCCGAAAATGGCAAGCAGGTAACTGTTTTAGTTGAGTTAAAAGCTCGTTTTGATGAAGAAAATAATGTTCAGTGGGCAAAGGAATTAGAAAAAGCAGGCTGCCATGTCATTTATGGTATGACGTACTTAAAAACACACAGTAAGATAACCCTTGTTGTGAGAAGAAAAAATAATCGAATTGAGCGGTTTGTTCATTTGGGTACGGGAAATTACAATGATCAAACAGCCAAAATATATACGGATATGGGCCTAATTACGTCTAAACGTAAATTTGGAATTGATGCAACCAACTTCTTTAACTATTTAAGTGGTTACACTGAGAAGCCGGAGTTTCATCATCTATCAGTGGCACCTTTTGATATTAGAAAGGCCTTTATACAGTTAATCGATCAAGAAATTAATTTTCAAAAGAGATTTTCCAATGGACGCATTATTGCAAAAATGAATTCCTTGACAGATAAACTCATCATCACAAAGCTATATGAAGCGTCTAATGCAGGTGTCAAAATCGATTTAATTGTTCGTGGAACCTGCTGCCTGCGACCAGGAATAAAGGGAGTAAGTGAAAATATTAGAGTTCGAAGTATTGTTGGCCGATTCTTAGAGCACAGTAGAATTTATTTCTTCCATCATAATGGAGAAGAGAAGACATACCTTTCCTCAGCAGATCTGATGACTAGGAATATGGAAAAACGTGTTGAAATTTTATTCCCTATCTATGAAGGTCATATAAAAATGAGACTTAACCAGGTATTAGCTCTTAATTTAACTGACAACGTAAAAGCAAGGGAACAAGACGAAAATGGTGTTTATCATTATGTTAAACGTAATGAGAAAGAGCCTATTGTTGATAGCCAGCTCACATTATTTAGCAGAGCCTATCAAGTTTTAGAGGATGAAGAATAAAAAAGTCAGCATAGCACCTTAATAACTAAGAGGACAAATTCATTTAAGAATTTGTCCTCTTTTTATTGTTATGTTGGTAATTTAAGTGTTAGTTGAGTAAGCTCTGGTCTAGATAAAAAGCGAAAAGGAAGTCTTGTCGTTCCTAAGCCTCGATTAACATAGAGCTTCATATTATCTATATCATACAATCCTTCAAAATATTCAGTTGCATATGGGGGAGTAATAAGCGGGCCATAAAATGGCAACTGAACTTGACCACCGTGACTATGTCCTGATAATTGCAAATGAACGTGATATTTTTTTACTTCAAGAGCGGCATCTGGTTCATGAGCCAATAAAATATTAAACGTATCTTCTTTTAGGTTTCCTAATGTTCCTTCATAGCTTGGTTTCCCTAACATAAGATCATCAATTCCAGAAATAGATATTTTTTCCCCATCCAACATAGAAATATTTTGCACTTCATTTTGTAATAAGGTAAACCCTGACATCGTGATAACATTTCGATAAATATCTGTACCATATCCACCATGATCGTGATTTCCATACACAGCAAATTTTCCAAAAGGAGCTTCTAATTTTTCAAGAACAGGAACTATTTTGTTTATTTGTGTATATTGATTAGGTTCATCCATTAAATCTCCAGTAAAAAGCAATAAATCAGGTGATAAAGAATTTATTTTATCTACAATTGTCTTAAGTCGATCGATTGTGAAATAATCACTTAAATGAGTATCACTAAATTGAACAATTTTAAACCCATCAAACGATTTAGGTATCTTTGAATGGGTAATTGTTAGTTTATTTATGTCTAAGAATCTAGGTTCGAAATAGCGTGAATAGGTGTACCCACCGGCTAAAGTTAAGACACCTCCAATGGATATGGAAAAAAGTCCTTTAAGAAAAGACCTTCTAGAATAAAGTTTTGACATTGAATACCAACCATTCTCCAGCATTTTCTATAGTTAATTTATTTTTATTAAGTATAGCACGGTTTAATGAGAGAGTTCTATTCATAAGATAAAGATGAATCAACAGTTTCATTAGATAATAGGTAAAAGTTATGATAAAATATGAATGAATAATCATTCATATTTTTGACAAGGGGGATTATGATGAAGAATAAAGTCATTATTGTTACTGGAGGATCCAGTGGTATGGGAAAGGCAATGGCAAAACGATTTGCATTAGAGGGTTCAAAAGTAGTTATTGTCGGCAGAAATCAAGAAAGACTTGATGAAGCTCGAAAAGAAATAGAAGAGGCAGGTGGGCAGGTTTTATGCTTTCAGTTGGATGTAAGAGATTCAGAAAAAGTTGCAGAATTGATTCAATTCGTTGATTCTACATGTGGCAGAATTGACGGTTTGGTTAATAATGCTGCAGGAAATTTCATCTGTCCAGCTGAAAAACTCTCAATAAATGGCTGGAAATCTGTCATTGATATCGTTTTGAATGGAAGCTTTTATTGTTCATCAGCTGTAGGAAAGTATTGGATTGAAAAACAAATAAGTGGTTCCATTATCAACATGGTTGCGACATATGCATGGGGAGCAGGTGCTGGTGTCATTCATTCGGCTGCAGCAAAGGCTGGTGTGTTATCAATGACAAGGACACTTGCTGTAGAGTGGGGATCAAAATATGGAATTCGAGTAAATGCTATTGCACCTGGCCCGATCGAAAGAACAGGTGGAGCTGAGCGATTATGGGAATCCGAGGAAGCGGCGAAAAGAACCATTAATAGCGTTCCATTAGGTCGCTTGGGCACGCCTGAGGAAATTGCTTCATTAGCATCTTTCCTTCTTTCAAATGATGCAGGATATATAAATGGGGAATGTATTACTATGGATGGAGCCCAGTGGTTAAATAAGCATCCATTCTAGATCAGATGATGTAATTTCAGATTCAAATTTATCACCGTGACACCATCTTATTGATGGACAAAAATCTCTAATCTTTCCATTAATATGCTATAATAATGCTGATACAGATAGAGATAGGTGAGGGGATTGCAATGGATCCGTTAGATGTATTAACAAACTTGGATAAGGTTATTCCTTATTACCAAGCAATTTATAGTGCAGATGAACAACGAATAATCGGATATGAAGTTTTAGGAAGAATTAAACTAAATGATGAGATAGAAAGTCTTGGGGAATTTTTTCAGGATGAAAACATTCCTGACGAATACCGGATTGAAGTTGATGACTCTATCTTACATATTGCAATTGATGAATTTCTCGAATTAAAGGATTCACATCTTCTCCTTTTTATTAACCGAGATGCAAATTTACTGATGCTTGATCATGGTGAAAGCTTTTTAGACATCCTTTTAGAAAAACAGAAAAAAGGCTTAGAACTTAATCAAATTGTATTGGAAATTACTGAACACAACTTTCGTGGAGATATCGAACAGCTTTATCATCTTTTATTATATTACAGAACATATGGAATTAAAGTTGCTATTGATAATATTGGGAAGGCCAGTAGTAACCTAGATCGAATTGGTCTTTTGTCACCAGATATTTTAAAGATAGATCTACAGCCATTACGATTAAGCTCCCCATCACAATCATATTATGATGTACTTTATTCAATCTCTCTCCTTGCAAGGAAAATCGGAGCTACTTTGTTATATGAGGATATTGAAGTCAATTTTCAGCTTCAATATGCCTGGAAAAATGGTGGTCGGTATTATCAAGGATTTTATTTAAATAAACCACAAAAAGAATTTACTAAAATAGATGATAATAAAGATATGTTAAAGCATGAATTTCAGACATACATCCATTCTGAGAAAAAGAAGCTTGAAAAGCTTTATCTTTTTACTGAAAATTTTAATCAAAGAGTACAGCAAATACTTCAAAAAATCGGTAAGCAATTTCATGATTACCGAGATTTATTACAACAGCTATCAAAACAGCTAGATGACTGTAGTTTTAGAATTTATATTTGTGATGAAGATGGGTTTCAACAATCTGTCAATATATTCAAACAGGGGAATTGGGAAATCCAACCACAATATTATTTGAATAACTGGAGTTGGCGACCTTATTTTCTAGCTAATATTATGAGGATGAGATTTGACCAAAAAGGGTTTTTAAGTGATGTGTATAGTGATATTGAAACAGGAGAATTAATTCGAACTTTTTCCTTTCCATTAAATCAAAATCATTATCTATTTATTGATTTATCTTACGATTATTTATATGAAGAAGAAGGTCTACTATAAGTTTTTCCAAGGACAAAAAAGGCATATTTCTCTAATAAGTGTGTCATCCTATCTATAGAAGGGGTGACAGCAAGATGACCTATTTTACAATGGTTCTTGGTGTAGTCGCATTATTAATCTTAGTAACAAGCTTAATTTATACATTTAAAATCGGGAAGCTTGTTAGTGAAAG
>DASQMK010000215.1:0-5257 GCA_035645575.1 Metabacillus sp. | reverse complement strand
AATCGCAAAATACATAAACGGCATCATTTTGGGTGCAATAAAATTGACCATATTTCCTGTAACAAGCAATTTAATCATCAGCAAGGTAAAGCCAATTAGTATGATGCCACGGATATATACTTGAAACCGGTAATGAGTTTGTTGATTATCCATTACAGAAAGCCTCCCCTCTTAAAGAAAAATTGCTTGATAAATGATGATCGAAAGGTAAACAACGATTGTGACTACTCCAATGAATGCAGCAACAAACTTTGCTTTAAAAAATGCAAATAGCATAATCGTATTTTTTAAATCAATCATAGGTCCGTAAACTAAAAATGCGATTAATGAGCCAGCTGTAAATGTACCTCCGAAAGTGGCTGCAACAAAAGCATCAGCCTCAGAACATAATGAAAGAATATATCCAAATCCCATCATAATTGCCGGGGAAAGAAATTCACTACTACCAAGCTCTGTTAAAAGTGTTCGATCAAGAAAGGTTTGAAACAGACTTGCAATAAACGCCCCAATAATTAAAAACTTTCCCATTTCAAAAAATTCATCGCTTGCATGAAACAAAGTAGATTTTAATTTCCCTACCTTCTCTTCACTTTTTAACTGAACAGTACCAGATAATTCTTCCTTGGTGAATTTGAGCTGATTTCGATTTTTAAAAAGAAGATACATAATAAAACCAATGATAATGGACAGAACAAATGCCAGTCCCATTCTTGCATAGGCAATATGAAGTTGTGAAGAAAAAGCATAATAAGTTGATGCAAACACTACAGGATTTAAGATTGGAGCCCCTACTAAAAATACTACTCCAAGATGCAGAGGCATTCCTTTTTTCATCAGCCTTCTTACAATTGGGACAATGGCACATTCACAAATAGGAAAGATTGCTCCAAGTAAAGCAGCAGGTAATAGAGCTAAAATAGCATTCTTTGGTAACGCTCGTTTAATAAATTCTTCCGAAACAAATGTTTGAATGAGCGCGGAAACAAAAACACCTAATAAAATAAACGGAATGGCTTCTAGTAAAATACTTAAAAACATCGTATTAACAGTCAATAATTCAGATGGTATATTCCATTCAATATCTTGGAAATCAACGAATAAAAACAAATAAAAGAACAATCCTATTAAAGCTAGTGCAAGGGACTCTCTTAAAAATGGTAATACAGATCTATTCATACATGAACTCCTAACCTATTATTCTTTGTACTATATCATACTAGTTTTCAAAAAATATTATGACCTATAATTTAAAATCCTTTGATCCTTTTTCTACATTTTTAGATTATTCACAGCCCCTTCAGAGCACATAAAGAAGATTTAATCGTTGAAGTTTTCTATCGACTTACAGTATACTCTCAATATCGAGTAAGTGAGAGGGGATCAAAATGACAAGAAAGATTAACTTACCACCAAAAAAAGAACGTCATAGACTTTTTGGCTCCGTTGAACCAGGAGTTAAGCTGAAGCCAACTGAAAAAGATAAAATGCCGGATCTACAAAATACAAAAAAAGATTTTCTTTTTACTATAGATGCAGTTGGAATTAGTAATGTGAAGCACCCTATTATCATACATTCTGATTTACTTCCAAAACAACAAACAACGATTGCTAGTTTTAAAATGACAAGTAAAATTTCACATGACTCAAAAGGAACAAATATGAGTCGTTTTACTGAGCAATTAGAAAAATACCGTCAGAGTGGTGGTTTTCAACTAACTCTTTCTAATCTTTATGATTTTACTAAAGAATTAGCTGATCGTCTAAAGCAAAAGGATGCAAGCATTGAGGTAACATTCCCTTGGTTCTATGAGAGAAAAGGACCAAGTTCAGAGTTGATAGGATTAAATCATGCTGAAGCCACCATCTCTGTTTCCTATGAAGATGGCATAGGTTTCACTTGTTCCGCTGGTTTAACATGTGCTGTTACGACACTATGTCCTTGCTCAAAGGAAATTAGTGAATATAGTGCCCATAATCAACGTGGCTTTGTCACAATGAACGTGGAGTTTACGAATGGATATCAGGAAGAAGTAGATTGGAAAGCTGCTCTATTAGAAGCAGCAGAAACAAATGCGAGTGCCATGATTCACCCTGTATTGAAGCGTACGGATGAAAAAGTAGTAACAGAGACTGCTTATGAAAATCCACGTTTTGTAGAGGATATGGTGAGACTAGTAGCTGCTGACCTATATGAACTAGAATTTGTTCAAGCTTTTTCTGTTGAATGTCGTAACGAAGAATCAATTCACTTGCATGATGCAATCGCAAACTTGAGTTATCGCAAGAATTAAGAACAAAGGCAAATAAGACGCAAATGAATAGAAGATGTTCTTTGTCTTCAATTCATATGTGGCTAGACCCTAGAGGCAGTCAAAATCGCAACGTCCTGTCGAATTGACTACACTTTCACGTCCTGTGTTTCGGGGCCAGGCGCTGGCAGTCAAAAAACGCGACGTCAATCTCCAAGACTGCTCTTGCACATCCTGTGCTTCGAAGCTGGATGCCACGTGCTTATCCACAGTAAAAGAATTTTTTCCTAGACGATGAAATAGGGGGCTGTCTCATGATTTGAGACAGCCCCTTTACTATTATCCAAATACCTTCGCTAATTCTTCTTTATCCTGTTCAAGCCAGAAACGCATTAAACGTTTTGCCCCTTCAAGATCATGCAGCTTTGCTTGACCACATTGAGTTTCATTCGCAGCAGGAATCTCCGTTACTTCAACAGCTGCTTTTAACGTATCATCTAGTAAATCAATAATCTCAGTGACTTCCGGCTTGCCGCTCACAACTAAATAATAACCAGTTTGGCAACCCATTGGCGAAATATCAATGATATCAAAGTGATCATATTTCTCAGCATGTTCACGAATATTGAATGCCAATAAATGTTCTAGTGTATGGATTGTATCTGGCTTCATAGCCTGCTTATTTGGCTGACAAAAACGAATATCAAATTTATTAACTTCCCCGTCGCTACCAACTTTATGAACACCGCAATGGCGAACATATGGAGCCTTTACGGCGTTATGATCTAGTTCAAAGCTTTCAACTGAAGGCATACTCATTCACTCCTAATAAATATAATAAGTGCTAAATCCACTTTATATTGTATCATAGGTAAAGATATTAGCGTATGTTAACCTCTTTTAGTATAGTAAATAATAATAAAAGAGGTTAAACAATATTACTGGAAAAGAAGGTCAAATTATGAAAAATATCTTTATTCTTGGAATTCGATTCTATCAAAAATTTATTTCTCCTATAAAACCTCCAACTTGCCGTTTCTACCCTACTTGCTCACACTATGGATTAGAATCTTTTCAACGATTCGGAGTTATAAAAGGAGGTTATTTAACAATTAGACGAATTTTAAAATGCCATCCTTTTCACCCAGGTGGCATTGATTTTGTGCCTGAAAAGGATACGAACAAAAATCTACGAGAAAATTCTAACACTTCAGATTGATTGCAAACGCTAGCTATACTTCGAAGAAAGCGAGCATTTACGGGCAGTCTGAACTAAAAAGAAATTAATCCTCGTAGCCATTTACAACAACATCTAATTTTCCTGTTGATGGATCAATAACAAGTCCGTGTACAGGAATACCACTAACTAGAAGTGGATGGTTTTTAATTGTTTCTACACTATCACGCACACTGTCCTCTACACTATTGAATCCTTTTAACCATTGATCTAGATCAATGCTAGAATATTTAATCGTTTCAATTTTCTCTTCAGAAACTCCTCTTTCTTTTGCTTTAGAAATAAATGATTCTGAATTTATCTTACTCATCCCGCAATCATGATGACCAATGACACAAATTTCATCTACTTTTAATTCATATACAGCAACTAAAATACTTCTCATAATACTTCCAAATGGATGTGCTACGATTGCTCCTGCACTTTTAACAATTTTCACATCTCCATTTTTAACATTCATCGCCTGTGGAAGAAGCTCCACCAATCTAGTATCCATGCAAGATAGAACAACAAGCTTTTTTTCTGGAAATTTTGTTGTTTCAAATTTAGTAAACTCCTTATTTGCCACAAACTTTTCATTATGAGCTAAAATTTCATCTACTATTCTCACGTTCAATCTCCTCCGCTTTACTAATAAACTTTTAAGTAAATATATCATATCTCTTGAGTAATCACTAATATTAGGTTATTATATTACTTGTTTAAATCGTAATAATTACTATTTAACTTCTTCATAAGATAAGGCTCTTTTCTAAAATATTGTTGTGAATAAATATGTTTTTCGAGCAAAAACTTGATTAGGTTGATTGGAGCGGAAATCAACCATTCCTAAAACTTGTTACATAGCAACATAGTTTGCCAAAATAGCCAAAAAATCATAAGAAAAATTAGTTCTCAAATCGGAATGATTAAGATATAATAGTGAAGGTTTAATCGTAATCATACTGATTTCTTGAAAGGAGATCACAAAAGTGAAAAAACAACTGCTATCATTGAGCACAATGTTATTTATATCCAGTATTTTAATAGGATGCAACAGTAATGGAGACACGTCTTCCTCACAGTCAGCTGACCCGACAACTGATTCGGAAACCATAAAAATTTACACAACATTGTATCCCCTTGAGGATTTCACAAAAAAGATTGGTGGAGATTTAGTAGAGGTTGAAAATGTCATCCCTCCTGGTGCAGATGCTCACACGTATGAGCCCTCTACAAAAGATATGGTAAACATCGCTGAAGCTGATGGTTTTATCTATTCAGGTGTAGGACTCGATTCCTTTGCTGAAACAGTCCAAGAATCGCTTAAGAAAGAAAATGTCACATTTATTAATGCAGGTGAAGGCATAGAATTGTTAGAAGGACATGAAGAAGCTGAACATACTGATGAAGAAGCTACTCACGAAGAAGAACATGCTCATGGCGAATCTGAGCATGCTGATGAAGAAGCCACTCACAAAGAGGAACATACTCATGATGAAACAGAGCATGCTGATGAAGAAGCTACTCATGAAGAGGAAGGACATGCGCATGATCATGGGGATACAGATCCACATGTATGGATTGACCCTGTACTATCCATTCAGCTAGCAGAAAATATTAAAAATGCATTAACAGAATTACATCCTAACGGAAAAGAAATTTTTGAAGAAAACTTTGAAACTTTAAAAATCCAATTAAATGAATTAGATCAATCTTTTTCAGAAGTCATCAATAATGCTAATAAAAAAGAAATTCTAGTGTCACATGCAGCATATGGATATTGGGAAAG